>CAZKQY010000151.1:0-5694 GCA_964555005.1 uncultured Syntrophotalea sp.
AGCGCCGGTACACTTTCTTCACTACCGCCCTGCTCCCCATTCTCGGCCAACTCTTTAATCTTTGTTTCCATGCGGGCCAACAGCCCTTTGAAGCCTTCGTCCCGCAGGATCTCACTATAACTGTTGCGGTAGTTGCTGACCAAGCTGACTTCCTCAATAATAACGTCGTAAACCAGCCATTCTTCGTCTTTGAGACGCATTTTATAGGAAACGGGGATCTCCTTATTGGCAACCACTATGGTGTCGACTTCCGCCCGCGATCCAAGGACCCGCTCGCCAACATATTCAACATGCTCGTCGTTGTAAGTATAGGCCTTAATCCGCCCCCGGTAGGTATCCTCCAACAACTTCGCGAACAATTTAACAAACTGTTGCTTTTCGTCGTCGGTAGCTTTTTTCCAATTTACTCCCAAAGTCCGCTGAGACATGGCCCAAAAATCGAACTTGCTGCGCACCAGATTGGAAACTTCCTGCAAGACCTGATCCCGGGATAAATTCTTATCGCGAATCACTTCAATGATTCGGTCCACCGCCACCTGCAATTGAGTGGTCGGCCTCGGCACAACCGCGATGACGCTTGCGGCAGTCAACAACACCAGCGTTAAAGCTAGTAGCAGTGATCTTTTAGTGAACATTGCATCTTCTCCCTGCAGGGCCCTGATCCGCGACCGACCCTGCCTTATGCTGTTTCTATTTGAATCTAATAAAATATTAGCCTACCGTCCTCAATCCAGCTGAACAATTATTTCTTGATCTTGCCTTTACGATGCTGGGCATAGGTGGTGCGCACATCCACATAAGGATCAAGGGCTTGGCGTTTGATGCCTTCGTAGGTATCCTTATCCAAAGACAGCTTGGTTTCCTTTTCGAGCCCTTCAAGTGCAACCCGTTCCAGAGGCTTTATATCAACATAGCGTAAGGGATTAAGAAAGAAATCGCCGGCTAGACCGACCGTATCTCGAGCCGAGGAAGGTCCAAGGAGCGGCCAAACAATATAAAAACCGTTGCCAACCCCATAGTGGCCAAAAGTCTGGCCCAAATCCTCGTCCTTTTTACGCCAGCCAAGATACTTTTTGGCAGGATCGAACAAGCCACCGATACCAACCGTAGAATTGACCACCAAACGTCCCAACTCGCTACCGGCATCCGCGAATTTCAGTTGCAGCACCGAGTTGACAAAACGCGCCGGTGTGCCAAGATTACTGAAAAAATTTGAGACCGACTTACGAGCCGGTTCCGGCACCACTCGATAGCCCCGAGCAATAGGCTTAAGCAAATAGAAGTAAAGCTTGTCGTTAAACCAGAACATGCCGCGATTGAAGGGTTCTATGGGATCGTTTATATTAAAAGACTCCATAATGCCATCGGTGAAATCTTCGTCATCACCCTCACCATAAAAATCGTCTTCAGCAGTAAAATCATCTGCCGCCAGGGTTTCCTCTGTGTCGGCGGTAACGGATAGGGCAGATTTCTGACTTATCTCTGCCGAATCAGCCTGAACTGCATCCTGCGCCCGAGCGGAACCCAAACCGCCGAGGAACAGAAACAGCAACATTATAATAAATGCTCGCATCACAAATCTCCCACCTGTTACTTATCAAATATATATTTGCTGACCAGTTTTTCCAGATTGATGGCCGATTCGGTCTCAAAAAGCTCTCCACCGGGATCAACATATTCTTCCAGGCCGCCCGGGGTAATATCGATATATTTACTACCAATAATGCCGGCAGTCCGAATGGAGGCGATACTGTCCTCCTGCAGGCGCACATTACTCTGCAGGTCGAAATGCACCACCGCCTCGTATTCCTTCGGATCAAGCTCGATCTTTTTCACGGTACCGATGGGTACACCCGCCATTTCCACCATATCCCCTTCCTTGAGACCGGAAACGGAATGAAAACGGGCGCTCAATTGATAGGTGGCATTGCCGAACAGATTAACATCGCCAAGCTTCACGGAGAGATAAGCAAAGCACAAAAAGCCTGCCACCAGGAAGACCCCAACGGCTATCTCAACATTAAACCTCTTCATGAATGAACTTCTCCTCGTCTGCACTGCAATAGATGGGTCCCATGGTTTCCAGAACAAAGGCGCGAATAGTCGGATTGTGGGACAGCTGGAACTCCTCTGGAGACATGCTCCCCTCTATGATACCGTCGGAAATAAGGGCGATATGATCGGCCAACTTGAAAATTTTAGGCACGTCATGGCTCACGATTACCGCGGTATATTTCAAACGTTTCTGGGTTTCATGAAACAAGCGATAGATCTCGTTGCTCTTGCTGGCATCAAGGCCGGTTGTCGGTTCGTCAAAAAAGACAATGCGCGGATTCATCACCAACGCCCGAGCCAGACCGGCCCGCTTTTTCATGCCACCACTAAGTTGCGCCGGAAACTTCTCGTTAACCCCGGCAAGATCCATCAACGCCAACTTTTCCTCAACATTATTCCTAATCTCCGTTTCACTGGCAGCGGTCCTTTCCCGCAACGGCAGGGCCACATTGTCGAAGATATTCATGGAATCGAACAGGGCCACATTTTGGAATAAAACCCCGTAATCTTTACGTACTTCCTTGAGTTGAGTTTTACCCAATTGAGCCAGATCCTGACCGTAAACAAGAACCTGGCCATTGTCCGGCTTAAGCAAACCGAGCATGTGCTTAAGCATTACGCTTTTGCCCTGGCCGCTGGCCCCAACAATAACCGTAGTGGTTCCTTCTTCCACCACCAGATTAATCTTTTTCAAAACCTGCTGGCGACCGAATGAGCGATCAACATCAATCAACTCGATGGCAATTTTTTTTTTCGGTGTATTCACCATCAATCCTTCTGTGAACGCTGTTGTGCAATTATATGACATAATACAAACTCACGGCTATAAAAAGATTAGCCCTTTCAAAGCAGAATGGCACTGATCAGATAATCCCAGACCAGAATCGCCACCGAGGCCAGAACCACGGCACTGGTAGTGGTTCGGCTGACCCCTTCCGCGCCAAACCCTCCCGAACGCTCGAGATGGAGAAAAAATCCCTTGGCAGCCGAGATCCAGATGATCAACAAACCGAACACCAGAGCCTTGACCAGACCCATCTCCACATCGGCCCAGACAACGCTACGATACATCTCCTGAAAATAACTTCCACCCGGCACGCCCAGCATGCTGACTCCAACGACATAACCGCCCATGATACCGGCCATATCAAAAATAAAGGTCAACATAGGCATAGACACAATACCGGCAATAAACTTGGGAGCCATAAGATACTTGTAGGGATCGATAGCCATACATTCGAGGGCATCTATCTGCTCGGAGTTACGCATAATTCCAATTTCGGCGCAAATTGCCGAACCGGCCCGACCGACCACCATCAGAGCGGCAATCACTGGACCCAACTCCCGTAGCAGACTTAGGGCAACGGCCGACCCCAGAAGCCCTTCGGAGCCAAACTTGCGCAAGGTATAGTAACCCTGCAGAGCCAACACCATACCGGTAAAAGTTCCGGTAAATAGAATGACGAAGATCGAGCGATAACCGATAAAATGAATCTGGCGTACTATGGGAACGAACTTATAGGGGGGGCGGATTGCATTCAGCAAACAGGCATACAGGAAGATCCCCATGCGCCCGACTTGCTCTAAATAATAAAGACTATCAGCGCCGATTCGTTCCAGCAACATTGCCAATTTATCCAGCATCCAACTGGCTTGTTTTTTCGAAATATTATCCTGTTTCGACATTACGCATTACCTTTATGGCAACCGTCACCGGCACCTGCCAGCGACTCCTCAACCGCTCAAATGAACACTCCATAAGTGGTTCTCCGCTTACTTAAAATGAGCATATTAGCACATTTCCCTCTAAAGAGAAGCCCCTCTTTTGCCCATCTCTTCTGCTTTGCGAATCTCTCTGCAAAGGCATATATCCAACAATATTTTGGAGCCATTGGTCTCTGATTCGCCACAGCAGCGATTCACCTTGGTACATTTTTTTTGCAATTGTCGCCAAAGCCAATTAATATGCGGAATTCACTAAAACGGGTCCAGCTTAAACAAGCAGTCGGCAGTGGCGAAGCCAGCAATTAAACCACAACCCCTGTCTGCGCCACCCACAACTACAACCAAAGCCCACCGGGCCTGCCAGCATGCAAAACCGGAAAACACGAGTAAACAAATAACGAGACGACCCAAATAACGCTTTTAGCAAGGGATTAAATGTGATGCAACTAATACAATTATTTCGAAGCTCCGTCGGCAGAAAGCTCTTCATGGCCTGCAGCGGTTTGATACTGGTCGGTTTTTTAACGACTCACCTGCTCGGCAATACAACCCTGTTCGCCGGTTCGGCAGCGATCAATACCTACGCCGAACATCTGCACAAACTCGGCCCGGTGCTGTGGATCTTTCGCCTCGGCCTGCTGGGTGCGCTGTTGATCCATGTGACCTTCGGCATCTGGCTGACCCTGCAAAACCGAGCTTCAAAACCCATGGGCTACGCCAAGAAAACTACCCAGAGCACCACCCTGGCCGCCGAGACTATGATCTATTCCGGCCTGACCCTGCTGGCCTTCATAGTCTACCACCTGCTGCACTTCACCCTGCGCAAGGTCGGTCTCGACCCGTCCCTGTTCAGAAACGCCGTCGGACAGGTCGATGTCTTTCGCATGGTGGTACTGAGTTTTCAAAAATGGCCCTTGGCACTGCTCTATGCAGGCGGATTAACCGCTCTGTTTCTGCACCTCAGCCACGGAATCAGCAGCATCTTTCAGACCCTGGGAGCCTGCAACGAGCACTTGCTTCCCCTGCTGCGAAGAGCCGGAATCGTTACCGCCCTGATCCTGCTGGTCGGCTATCTGTCTATTCCGCTTCTGACTTATTTTGGTTTTATAAGCTAGAAGCTTGTCGGTCTTACTCATAGACCAACTACAAAACCGACCCCTACTCGACCCATATTGTCGGTAATTTTCGCCAAATAGCCCTGCTATTCGCTCTTGAATTCTCGAACACCTGATCTCGAACAGCCAACTTTTCATTTCGACCGACTAAGGTCGACAAACTCCCAGGGGGTTTATTGTGATACTCGACGGCAAATGTCCATCCGGACCGCTTAAAGATAAATGGGATAACCATTGCCGGGACCTGAAACTGGTCAACCCGGCAAACAAACGCAAATACACCGTCCTCATCGTGGGCACCGGCCTGGCCGGAGCTTCGGCGGCGGCAACCCTGGCGGAACTTGGCTACAATGTTGAATCCTTCTGCTACCAGGACAGCCCGCGCCGGGCCCATAGCATCGCCGCTCAGGGCGGGATCAATGCCGCCAAGAACTATCCCAACGATGGCGACAGTATCTTCAGGCTGTTTCAAGACACCATCAAGGGGGGCGACTTTCGCGCCCGCGAGGCCAACGTCTATCGCCTGGCTCAGATCAGCAACAACATCATCGACCAGTGCGTCGCCCAAGGAGTACCCTTCGCCCGCGATTACGCCGGCTATCTGGAAAACCGCTCCTTCGGCGGCGCCCAGGTCTCCCGCACCTTCTTTGCCCGCGGCCAAACCGGCCAGCAGTTGCTGCTCGGCGCCTACCAGGCCTTCAGCCGCCAGGTGCAGGCCGGAAAAATTCAAGTCCATGCCCGCACCGAGATGCTCGATCTGGTGGTAGTCGACGGCGAGGCCAAAGGCATCACCGTACGA
>CAZKQY010000152.1:0-4327 GCA_964555005.1 uncultured Syntrophotalea sp.
ACTTGAAAACCGTAACGGACCAAACTCAGGGCGGCAAAGAGCCCCGCCGGTCCCATGCCGACAACCAGCACCCGATGGTGCCGCTCCCGAGAGGTGCTATCCGGCACAACCGGAGGTTGCCAGGGACCAAGTCGCCGATTATCCCTTTGCTTAGCCAGCAGAGCCGCTTCATCGGCTACATCGAAAACAACAGAAAAAATGCGCAATACCTTCGGTTTGCGCCGGGCATCAATGCCCCTGCGCACAACCTTAAAACCATGCAGATCTTCCCGTTCCACTCCTAGTTCGGCGGCCACCCTTGCCGGCAGCAGCGATTCATCTTCATCGAGATCCAGAGCGACCTCACGCAACTGCAGAGCCATAAACCGGCCTTCCTTAAGCTTTGCGCCCGAACCGGCGCAACGGTTTTCACCGAATTCGGACGACCCGGCATCTATGGAGCGGTGAATTAAGATTAAGCCACGGAGATAGTTAATTTATAAAACGGTGCCCTGCCCATTTCACTCTGCACCTTGATATGCCTTTAACGATATACAAAACCACCAGCAGACCCCCTCCCCCCCCTGACATACTTCATAAATACCCTTGCTCATAACTGCTTGCTGGAAACCAAAAACTGGGACAGAATGTCATCGATGCGATCCACTTCACCAAGAAGTTTATCCATATAACCAGCTCTTTCCGGATCATCAGCCAAAACAGGTTTGAGTATCTGAGCAAACAAGCCGATGGCATTGAGAGGATTGCGAATCTCATGGACCAGACCTGCGGCCAAAGACCCAAGAGTGCCTGGCTTTTCGGCCTGAAAGTTTTTCGCGTGAGCCCGCTCTAGCTCCAGAGTTTTTTCCACAACCCGTCGTTCCAGCTCGCTGTTCCAACCCTTGATTTCGTTGAGCAACCGTTCCCGCTCTAAACGTAATTCGCGATTATGAATTTCGATACGCCGAATACGCAGAACGATTTCAATGCGATCGATCAGGTCCTGATTGCTGAAAGGTTTAAAAATATAGGCGGCCGCGTCGGCCTTCATGACCTCGTCAGCAATCCGCTCGTTACCTTTGTCGATCAGCATGATAACGTAAGTATCGGGAAAACGCCGGTGCAGCTCTCGCAGGATGGTCATGCCAGCCATGCCGGGCATCATATAGTCGAGGAGCACCAGCGACGGTTTTTCCAGTTCAGTCAACGCCAGGCATTCCTCGCCACTTTCAGCGGTTATGACTTCGTAGCCACCAGTGGTGTGCAACTTTACTGAGATGTCGAATGTAGACGCTTTATCATCAACCACCAATATCCGACCGGACATGCCTGCTCCTCCCAATGTATTCATTTTTACAACCTTAAAATTTAGCCTAACATAACCTTTGACGAACCGTTTTTGCAAGTACAAAGCCCTGCTGAAAACCAGCTTTTCAAAAAGGAAAAGCAGCCCTAAGGCTGCTCTTCGCCACACTTTCTTATGAGATCTATTAACCGGCCAACGAGTACAGACTACTCCACATAGCGAATGGTCATCACCGGCACAGTCGACTTACGCACCACCTTTTCCGCCGTGCTGCCAAACAGCACATGATCCAAGCCGCTGCGACCATGGGTGCCCATCACAATCAGGTCGGCAGAGACTTCCTCGGCCTTTTTGATAATCTCATCATAAGGAATTCCCGGCACAATAGAAGATTCGTAGTTGTCATATTCCTGCAAATTAGCCCGACAAAATTTATCCATCATTTTTCGAGCACCTTGTTCGATCTCTTCTTCAAGGGTTTCAAAGGAAATATGCGGCACGTAAAAACCACGCAAATCGACGGGCTCATTGATGACATGAACGATCAACAGCAAGGCTTGGTATTTTATGGCCAGATCGCGGGCATATTCAAAAGCATAGGCCGAGTTTTCAGAAAAATCGCTGGCAAACAGAATTGTCTTGAATTCTTTCATTGCGCCTCCATTCAGTGCTTACGATTTACCGCCAATATTCCTCTTAGAACCATGGCATATGCTTGTAGAACAGTCAACGATGGAATCTTCCGCTAATTGATCCTAACCGCCCTTTTCTCAGTAAGCATTTTATTCATGACAATGCGCAATTCTTCAAGTTTAATCGGCTTGTTGATATATTCATAGGCCCCCAGATGAATCGCCTCCATATAAGACTCGATCCCGCCGTGGGCAGTCACCATAATAACCTGGGTGCTGGGATAATGCCGATTGAGTTCACGCAAAAAATTAATCCCGTTCATTTCAGGCATCTGCAAATCGCTGATCACCACCTGCACATCCTGCTGCTGTAAAAAATCAAGAGCCTCTCGACCGTTGGCCACGCTATCGACCTGATAACCTGCCTGTTCCAGAAGCTTGCTCAGGCCGATTCGAGCATTTTCTTCATCGTCAACGACCAGCACTCTTCTATCTCGTTGTCCCACCGCCACCTCCCCTTGCCCCTCAATGCTTATCTGCGGAAAGTTTACCATTTGCGGCAAGGCTGTCAAGCAACGGAACAGTACCATAAATTTCTAAAATAACTCGTATTTTTAAGTACTTAAAAAAATACAAAATAAAAACTGTCCACAAAACAAATCTATAAGTTCAAGACTCTCTCTGCCAGAGTAAGATTAATTGTTGAATCAACTCTGCTAAAGGGGCCGCCCCACCCATGCCAACAGCCAACACCTCTTGGTGACTGAGCGAAGAAACGCTCAATCCCGCAGCCCGATTAGCCACATAGGACAATCCCGCCACCCGCATCCCAAAATATTTGCCCATGATCGCTTCGGGCACCGTGGACATGGAGACAGCATCGGCGCCCAGCAACCCCAAAGCTCGTATTTCGGCGGGGGTTTCGTAGGATGGACCGGGCAGTGCCGCCAGCACACCCTGCGCCAAAGGGATATCCCGTTGCAGGGCAAAGGACTGCAGCGCCCCATAGTGCTGCTGATCGTAAAGTTGGGACAGGTCGAGAAAAGGATCATCGGGCTGGCCCTTTAAAGGATTGTCGCCCAGCAGATTGATGTGATCAGAGATCACCATGAAATGACCCGGCAGCAGATCCTGGCGAATCCCGCCGACGGCGTTGGTCAGCAGCAGAAACCGGCAACCGAGTAGTTTGGCCAGATGCACCGGTGCACAGACCTGCCGGGCATCCAGTCCCTGATAGAGATGAAACCGACCCTGAAAAAACAGCACCCGCCAACCCTGCAGAGTCCCGGCGAGCAATTGCCCGGCGTGCCCGGCCAGTTCGGTGCGGGGAAAGCAGGTATAATCCCCATAGGGGAAAATCTGGACTCCCTGCAAATTTTCTGCGGCGGCGCCCAGACCCGAACCGAGCACGACTGCCAGATCAAAAGGCTCCTCGCCCAACCGTTGATGAACTGCCTCCTTTAACTGCTCGAAGCCCGCGGCCATGGCTGCCCTCCTAAAAAAACCCTGTCACTGAAGCAACTCCAAATAGTGGTCGGCTTGTTCACCCAATTCCGAAGATGGCGCCAGCTTTACCACATTACGAAAATATTGCACCGCTTCGCTCGGATGATCTGCTTTCATATGGGCCAAACCGAGTTGAAAATGGGTTTGAATATTACTGCCGTTAAGTTTCAGTGCCTGTTGAAACTCTCCCAGCGCCCGATCGGTCTTACCCATGGCATAGTAGGTTTCGCCAAGGCGCAGATGAGCCTCATCGTAACGAGGGTTTTGCGCTAAGGCCTTACGGTAGGCGTTGATCGCTTCAAGATATTCCCGTTTCTGAAAGTGCGCGTAGCCGAGGCCGGTCAGGGAAACCTCCGAACTGGTAAACATCATATTGGAAGCCGCCTTACCGAAATAATAAATGGCGTCATCCGGACGCTGCATGTTAAGGCAGAGATCACCGAGATTGTTTTCGATCAGCGAATCATCGGGCCGTAATTGCAGCGCCTGAAGATAGTATCCTTCGGCCTCGGCAAAAGCACCCTTGAGTTGATACGCACGTCCCAGGCCAACCAGAATATCGACGTTTTGAGCGTCCACTTCATGAGCCATGTGAAATTCCTGCATCGCACGGCTGGCATCACCCTCCTGCAGGTAGGAAACACCAAGAATGTAGTGAACGTTCTCCTGCTGCGAGGAGCTTTTCTGAGGCTTAGCACAGCCAACCGACAAACCGCACAAGATTAGGATAATCGCCGAGCTGAAACGCATAGATCCTCCGGCACTGTCGCACAGATTCAACCCCGCGCGACCAAAAGTGATTACAGGTATTGATCCAACAACAGAGCCAGTCGCTCGCGGGTCGCTGGGCATATTTGGCTGGTATCGGTCATGATGGCATACTGCAGAGCGTTGCCACAGCTAC
>CAZKQY010000153.1:0-4952 GCA_964555005.1 uncultured Syntrophotalea sp.
CCCCGCCGGTGCAGTACCGCCGGCAGATGGGGAGTTTTCGCCGCCTGCGCAAGGACGCTTTGGTGCAATTGTCCCTCGGGCAACGGGGCTTCGGTATCGTTGACCTGAAGTCTTTCCTCCACCTGCCATGCTGGCAGCGCTACGATTTCCTTGTCGTCCCAGACACAATCCGAAGCGGCAAGGGCGCGGATCAGTCCCTCAAAGGCATCGAACATATCGTCCGCCATCCCTTCAGGAAACACTCCTTCCCGCATATCCCAGTTGACCCGCAGGCCGGTTGAACCGTCCATTGCCTGGCAGTCTATGAGGACCTGGGGGGTCTGACTGATTCCGTGCCCTTCGATTTTTCCCTGTAATGCACCGGCTTCATTCGGTTCCAGGAGACCGATGGCGCTGGTGAAAACCACGGGCATCAGGGCTGCCACCCGTCCGCGCCTGCGGGCCAGTTCTCGTAAGACCTCCACCCCGGAAAACAGTCGATGATCCAAATCGTCGAACAACCGCTTGTTAAGCGTCACGGCGTGCTCGGTAAAGGTGTTTTCCGTGCGCCAATCCACGGCAAGCAGATTGACCGAGGTGAAATCACCCACGATAGTATTTACCTGGGGATGCAGCGGCAAACGGTTCAGCACGGTGAGGTTCAGGCAAAACTCCTTGTTCCGGCTCCAGCGCTCGATTACCGCCGCATAGGCGGACATCACGGCGGCAGTGGGAGTCACTCCTCGTTTTTGAGCCCGCTGCTTGAATCCGTTCCACTCGGCAGGGTTCAGATGCAGGAAGCGGCGGCGGAAATGCGCTGGACCGCTTTGCTTCTCTTTCGGAAGCAGAGGCAGATCCGGCGCGGCAGGCAGTTTGTCCATGCGGGCAAGCCAATACTCCTTGTCTTTCGCGTATGCGGTGGTTTCCCGCAGGGCGCGTTCGGCCAGGAGGTAGTCGCGAAACGTGACGGTAATCTCGGGCAGATTCAGGCCGGAATCTTCGTAGAGGGCCTCGAATTCCGACAAAAGCAGCCAGATGCTGGCCCAGTCGGCGATAAGGAACTCCACGGAAAGGTGCAGAATCGAACGGTCGGGCCTTTTTGTCACGGCGATGTCGAACATGGGCCAACTGGCCGTATCGTACATGCGATGTCTCATGTCCTCTCTGATTGCTTCCAATCCGGCCTCTGCCTCTCGTTCTTCCAGCGCCTCCATATTCGTGTATTTGATTTTCAGACGGGGAACGCTCTCCATGACCCGTTGGGAGCCGTTTTGATCAATGGCCGCCCTGAGCATATCGTGGCGCTCTATGAGCCGGTTCCAGACCTCTTCCGTTCTTGCCGGATGGAGGTCCGGATAGGTGAGTTCCATGTAAATGTGGCAGGCTACGTTTCCATAGCCGAAGGCGTCGTGTCGCCCGAGCAAATACGCGCTTTGCACGTCCGTGAGAGAAAATGGCTCGAACCGGGATCCCGGATCGAGCGTGATCGTTACCGGTTTGGATTCCGTCTGCAATACCTCCAGGATGCCTTTTTTATGGTCCTTCATTGTTCGCAGGTCGTCTTCCGTCAGTATTCCCTGGGGAGCCTTGTAACGCAGCGTTCCTTTTTCTTCCCAAAGAGATACGCCTTTTTCGCGGAGCCACGCTACTACGTCTGCGGAAGTAGTTTTGCTGTTTCGCACCATAAGCAATCCTTTCCTTTTTCCTCAGCTGTGAACGGTTATTCCCATCGTCTCGATTCTGGGTTGGCCGGTGCTTCAGTCGGTTACGGTAAATACGGCGCCATGCAGCCGCTCGGGATTCAGATTGGTTTTTTTCATGCCCTTCATGGCTACTTCAATGACACCGGTTTGCAACGAAGGCGCTGTTTTCAACCACGTGTCTCCACGGGTAAGGGTTTGAAAGTGATGACTGTTTTCCTCGGGTATCCCCATCTTTACCCACTGGATTCCCAATGCTCCGTTGGGGTGCGAAATCCTGGTGGGGCGCTGGGGCGGGTCATATCGTGAAACCACAAAGGGGAGGTCGATCGGTTCCGGCGCAAAAAGGGCATATCTGACCCGTATTTTGTCCGGCCGGGTTCTTGATCCGCGGATGACGCGGGAAGTCGCGATTCCCTGCCGGTTCAGGGCCGTCCTGATCTCCTTCAGTTCCCTGAGGTTTCCCCGGGTTCTTTCCCGGGACGAACTTTCTTCCCCGCCCGTCGGTTCTAGCGCCACGTCACACCATCCTTCGGAAGATTCGTACCAGTGCTTCCAGCGTCTTGCAGCGGGCCGTCCGAAAGCTAGGCCCAGGGGCGGGCCGAAGTATGAAAGGGCCCGGGGTATCTGGAAAAATTCGATAAACGGTCCTTCCTCGAACCAAAGCAAGGCATTGAGGGCGCGCCCGGGCGCGCTGCCCCATTCCAGGGTAAAGCCGAGGGATTCGTAATCCCTGACCAGTTGGGAGATATTGTTCACCCTGCATAGAACGTGACTGCACCTGAGCATCTATATTCTCCGCGCGATGAAGAGTTTTTGCCCGAGAGGGGTGAGGGGATGGTCTTCTTCTGGCAATGCCCTGACCTCGTTTCCACCTGCCCTGCTAAATACGTCGAGCCACTGTTCCACGGACATGAAGGTGGTTTCCGTGCATTTTCTCCCGTCTTCCGGGGGCGTCATCATGAAAGCCTGCGAAATTAGCATTTCCGGGAATTCCCGAACGGGTTCCGTGATTACTATCCATCCGCCGGGCACAAGGCCGGCCATGAGGTCCCGGATCGTTTTGTCCGTGTCCCGCGCATTGTTGAGCATGCCCGCCGCGATGATGATATCCACGCTTTCGGGTTGCATCCCCTGCGGGGAAAGGCTTTGGTTGATGTCCAGGAAAGCGAAATTCATCCACGGGCAGTCTTTGAAGCGTTTCCGCGCCGCGGCCAGGAAGAAGTTGGAAACATCCGTGAACAGGTAATTCACCGGGAGTTGTTCCTGAGCCGCGTTTTTCAGCGCGTCCACGATCACTTCGGTCGTTGCCCCGGTGCCTGCCCCGATTTCCATGATTTTCAACGATTTGTCGGCAGGGGACTCCCCCGAAGCTTTTTTGCCGGCCATGATGCGCATGACCGCTTCCGCCGCCGAGCGGTTCAGATAGCGTGCGGTGAGGGCGTTTCGATAGAGGGAGTCGGCAATGTCCATGCGCCCTTCGGGGAACAATAAAAGAGCGGCCTGCTGTTCGTCGCGCATGAGCCGCGGCAGGTGCTCGGCGTTGCTCACCAGGTAGTCGATGGTCTCCCGGGAACCTAGGACGCCGTTCCACGCCTCCATGGCCGAATCCCAGCGCTTCTGCACCATCTCTTTTGTGACCGGCTCGACGCCCGAATAGCTTTCGCCTCGTTGTTTCACGTATCCCCGTTGGGTGAGTATGCGCAGCCAGCGCGAAATAATGGCCTGATGCCGGGGCGCCACTTCCAGGTTCGAGAGAATGCGGGGCAGGGTATATCCCTGTCCCGGTGTCGTGAGGGTTCCCCCGGATTGCAGTGCACGGATCATGGAGAAGAATGCCGCATCCTCCAGTAATGCAACGCATTTCTTTACCTGTGCGCGGTCCAGGTTCCGCGCCAGGTGCTCCGCTGCCTCCGTGCAGTTGTACACGTCGGTTTTCGCCTTTGCCGGGGGAGTTTTTTCCGCCGGAGTGTCGTCCGAATCGTGGCCCGCTTCCGCTGCCGCTTCCTCCAGAATATTCACGGGCAGCGGTTCATGGACGCGCTGGGGTCGCAGGACCGGATACCCCAACGCACCGGTTATTTCCCGCCAATGGCGCGAACACAGGAGTTCCCGTTGCGCCTGTGTATCCATGCTCGCCTTTCCCAGAACGATCTCTCTCATTGCCGACAGGTCCCGGGCGATGGCCCTCGGCCATTGTTTCAGAAGGATGTCCCTGTATCCGGCGGAAGCGGACGGGCCCAGTATGCGCGAACTGCTTTCCTGTAAATGGGGGGGGCGTTTCGATGGCGAGACCGCCGGGAATATCCTGCCGATCCGGAATGTGCATGCGGGGGCGCCAGATAACGGGACCATGGGTGTCCGTGAGGGAGAGATTGCCTCCGGCCACGCCGATGGTCAGCTGGTGAAGCAAGTGGAGGTGGTTGTCCGGGTCTTTCGGATCCACCTCGTTGTGGGCTCTCATCATGAGCGGAACACCACCGATTTCTCCGGTCAAGATCTGAAAGGGGCCGTCATTCTTTATGAGGGTGTCGATGGTGAAAGGACGAACCTCAGGTAGTGCTTCCAGCAGAATATGCATCATGGGGTAAACCACCTGGGTGGCGCATGCCGCGTCGATGAAAAGCGCCTTCTGCCGTTTCATCATGGCCTGGGTGCAGGAGATGAAACGGCGCACGGCGGGCAAATGGGGATAGAGATCGCCCGTTCGAAAGCACACCCCTTTTTGCCGGGCCGTTTTCAGGCATGAAGCCAGATCCCTGTGATGGACGGGCTGTTCCAGGAAAACGTGGATGCCCCCCTCAATGAGGCGGAGGGACACTTCGGTGCCGTCGCCGCCCATGACTCCAGATCGCAGCGCGACGCAGACAATGTCGATGGTGTCGGGCAGGTCTTCGATCTTCCTGTAAAGGTTGATCCCGTAACGCTCGGCGCATTTTTGCGAGCGTTCGCTGCCTTTTGCCAGCAGACCCGCGATTTCAAACTCATCCGGCAGGATTTTCAGGGCTTCAAGGTAGAACTGTCCGAATCTCGAACCGCAGACAACGGTTCGCAGCCTGGTTTTGTCGTTCATGGTTCATCCTTTGGTGGGCGGGAAGTAGTGCGGACGATGTTGCCGGCGCCGCCTGGACGGCGCCGGTGAAAGAGGTTGGCCCGGGTTAGGGGAGATGGGGAACGGTCGGGAGTATTCTCAGGGGGCGCTAGTGTCAGAGCTGAAGGGGGTTGTTCCGGATATTAACGTTTTGTCCAGACAAGAGATGTATCATACTGGTG
>CAZKQY010000154.1:0-3402 GCA_964555005.1 uncultured Syntrophotalea sp.
CCCTGCAAAAAGGCCAGCTGACCGCGACAAAGAAACAGGGTCATCAACTCGGGCAGGGAAAAAATAATCGGAGGAATTTTGCTGAAACCGGTGAGAAAAGAATAGAGCACACTGCCGTCGTCGCCAACTTCCTTGATCAGGGGATAGCCGGCCTCCTCGATAACCTGCAGGTCACGATAAACTGTGCGACGGGTGACTTCGCACTCCTCGGCCAGTTCTGTTACGGTGGCTCCGTGTCGGGCTTCAAGCAAACGGATAAGGTCGTGTAGCCGGGCCGCCTGACTATATTTTCTGGCCGGCTTTCCCGGCCCCTTGCGGCCGCTATGCTTGTCGAAAACCACCGGCTCTTATTCCCATTCGATAGTCGCCGGCGGTTTGCTGGAGATATCGTAAACCACCCGATTAACCCCCTTGACCTCGTTGATAATACGGCCGCTGATATGAGCCATATCAGCATAGGGCAGAGGATACCAGCCGGCCGTCATAAAATCTTTGGTCTCCACCGCCCGCAGGGCAATGACGTACTCGTAAGTACGACCGTCCCCCATGACGCCGACGCTCTTGACCGGCAGAAAGACCGCAAAAGCCTGACTAATCTTGTGGTAATGGCCGGTGCGATAAAGTTCTTCAATATAAATGGCGTCGGCCCGGCGCAAAATCTCAGCGTATTCTTTTTTGACCTCGCCGAGGATGCGTACCCCGAGACCCGGTCCCGGAAAGGGGTGGCGCCAGACCATAGCATGGGGCAAACCCATCTCTTCGCCAACGGCCCGCACCTCGTCCTTGAACAGTTCCCGCAACGGCTCGAGCAGAGACAATTTCATGTAATCAGGCAGACCACCCACATTATGATGGCTTTTGATATTTTGCGCCTTGCCGGTTTTGGCTCCCGCCGACTCGATGACGTCGGGGTAAATGGTGCCCTGGGCCAGCCACTTGGCATCGCTGAGTTTAGCGGCCTCTTCCTCAAAAATATCGACAAACAGGCCACCGATAATCTTGCGCTTCTGCTCCGGATCACTGACTCCGGCCAAACCATCGAGAAAACGCTGCTCGGCATCGACCCGGATCACCTTGACCCCCATATTTTCGCCGAAGGTGTCCATGACCTGATCGCCCTCTCCCAAGCGCAACAGGCCATTATCGACAAAAACACAAATCAACTGGTCACCAATAGCGCGATGAATAAGGGTCGCTGCCACCGACGAATCGACACCGCCGGAGAGACCAAGGATCACCTTATCACTGCCGACCTGCTGACGAATGCGAACCATCGCGTCTTCGGCGATCTGGCCCGGCGTCCACTGGCCGCTGCAGCCGCAGATCTGCCGCACAAAACGGTCAACGAGCTGTTCCCCGCGAGGGGTATGGTTCACCTCGGGGTGAAACTGCACCCCATAGAGATTGCGAACCACATTCTGAATGGCGCAAACCGGTGCATTGGCGGTGCCGGCCACCACTTCAAACCCCTTGGGCACGCGCTCCACGTGATCCCCGTGGCTCATCCACACCGGACTCTTGCCCTCGATAAAGAAGCCGTCGAACAATGGTCCCGGCGTCCCCTGAGACTCGAGCTCGGCATGACCGTATTCCCGTTTGCCGGCCGGTACCACCACACCGTCAAAATGACAACTCATCAACTGCATGCCGTAACAGATACCAAGCACCGGAACACCAAGCTCAAAGAGTTCTTCGGCGATGGTCGGAGCGCCCTCATCGTAAACGGATTTTGGTCCACCGGAGAGGATAATCCCCTTAGGAGCAAAGGCCTTGATATCTTCCAGCGCCATGTCAAAGGGGTGCAACTCACAATAGACATGGGCTTCGCGCACCCGGCGAGCGATAAGCTGCGTGTACTGGGAACCGAAATCGAGGATGAGAATCTTTTCGCTATGAATATCCTGGGGCATGCGCCCTCCATGAAAACTGATGTTATTTATTTAGATTTTACCGAAATCGAAATCGAAATCGGGATCGAAATCGAAATCGAAAAACCAAGACTCAAAATCCGCAACCGATTTGGATAGCGATTTCGATTTGGATTTAAACCCCCAAAACCGATCTCACGGCCCTTCGCTATGCTCACTCAAAACGCAAAGAAAGGCCTGAAATTCCGTCCGGATCAATTCCGCTCCAGCCGATAGTTAGGTGCCTCGTGGGTGATATTGACGTCGTGTACGTGGGACTCGCGAAGACCGGCGTTGGTGATACGAATAAAACGGGCGTTGGTCTGTAGTTCGCGAAGGTTGGCGCAACCGACATAACCCATGCCGGCCCGCAGGCCACCGAGCAGCTGATGGACATTGTCCGACAGGCTGCCGCGAAAGGGCACTCGTCCCTCGATTCCTTCGGGCACCAGCTTAACATCTTTATCGACATCACCCTGAAAATAACGGTCCTTGCTGCCCTGCTTCATGGCGCCGAGGCTGCCCATGCCGCGATAGGATTTATAGGTGCGGCCCTGAAAGAGGATCGTCTCACCCGGCGATTCTTCCATACCGGCAAACAGTGAGCCGATCATGATCACGTCGGCACCGGCCGCGATGGCCTTGGGTAATTCCCCGGAATACTTGATGCCTCCATCGCCGATGAGAGGAATGTTGGCCTTGCGGGTGACCTTGGCCACATCCATGATGGCAGTGATCTGCGGCACCCCAACCCCGGCCACCACCCGGGTGGTACAGATCGAACCGGGACCGATACCGACCTTGACCGCGTCGACGCCGGCCTTGATCAGTGCCTGGGCGGCATCGGCGGTAGCGATGTTGCCGGCAATAAGCTGCAAATCAGGGTAACTGCGGCGAATATCAACAATGGTATCGAGCACCAATTGGGAATGGCCATGGGCCGTATCGAGCACCACCACATCGACTCCGGCTCGAACCAGAATTTCAAGGCGCTCTTCACGGTCATCACCGACACCGATGGCAGCACCGACGCGCAAACGCCCGAGATCATCTTTACAGGCTAAGGGGTACTTACGCACCTTTTCAATATCCTTGATGGTGATCAACCCCTGCAGAACATAATTATCATCAACCACCAGCAGTTTCTCGATGCGATGCTTGTGCAGGTGGTATTTGGCCTCTTCCAGGGTAGTGCCCGGCGGTACGGTGACCAGATTCTCTGTAGTCATAACATTGGAAATAGGCTGATCGAGCTGGGTCTCGAAACGCAAATCGCGGTTGGTCAGGATGCCGACCAGTTTACCATCCCTGGTAATGGGCAGCCCGGAGATGCGGTATTTTTCCATCACCTCTAAAGCCTCGAAGATCTTTTGCTCCGGGCGCATGGTAATGGGATCGACGATCATGCCGCTTTCCGACTTTTTGACCTGATCGACCTCGATGGCCTGCATGGCCGGCGACATATTCTTGTGAACGATGCCCAGCCCCCCTTCGC
>CAZKQY010000155.1:0-6738 GCA_964555005.1 uncultured Syntrophotalea sp.
GATAGTCTGTGCCGCTGGGGGATCGGGTTTGCACTCGCGGCGGTGACCGGACTCATCTACGGCTTGGCGGCGGGTTGCTCGCAGCAGGTCGAGCGTATCACCCTGCCCATCGTTCATATGTTGCAGTTGATTCCCGGTCTGGCCTGGCTGCCGGTGGCTCTGTTGCTGTTCGGCGTCGGGGCCAAGGCCACCGTGTTCATGATCGCTGCTACGGCCTTTGCGCCCATCGCTATCAATGTGACCGATGGCGTCAAACGGGTGGACGCCACCTATCTGCGGGCGGCACGAATGCTCGGCGCCGGCGGCTGGCAGCTGCTTGGCGGAGTGTTATTGCCGGGGGCTTTACCGCAGATACTCTGCGGTCTGCGGGTCAGCCTTGGCAGCGGCTGGCGGGTGCTGCTGGCTGCGGAGATGATTGTCGGCAGCGGCACCGGGCTTGGCTACGCCATCATTCAGGCTCGCTGGACCTTGGATTATCCTTCCGCTTTTGCCTGTTTGGCGGTGATCTGCGCCGTCGGTCTGCTCATCGAGCATGGCCTCTTTGCTCGCCTGGAACGTGCCACCGTGGCCCGCTGGCGGCTCCCTTCGCAGCGGTGATACGATGATTCGTCTGCTTGAAGTCAACCAGTGTTTTCCTGCCTCGGCCTCTGCTGAATCCATCGAGGTTCTCTGTCAGGTAAATCTGCAGGCGGCGGCCAACGAGTTTATCTGTCTGCTCGGGCCCAGTGGCTGTGGTAAATCGACCTTGCTCAATCTGGTCGCCGGTTTTTTGCGCCCGACGGTCGGGCAGGTATTGTTTGACGGTTCGCCGGTGGTTGGGGCCGGCCCGGACCGGGGGGTGGTGTTTCAGGACCCGACCCTGTTCCCTTGGCTGACCGTGAAGCAGAACGTGGCTTTTGGCCTGAAAAACTGCGGCCTGGCCGCTGCTGAGATCGTTCGGCAAACGGAGCACTGGCTGCAACGGGTGGGGCTGGCTCGCCAGGGCGGAGGCTATCCCCATGAACTCTCCGGCGGCATGCGCCAGCGGGCCGCTCTGGCGCGGGTCATGGCCCTGGAGCCCAAGGCCCTGCTGATGGACGAGCCTTTCAGCGCTCTGGATGCCAATGCCCGGGAACGGCTGCAGGACCAATTGCTGGAAATCTGGACGGCACGACCGCGGGTGGTGCTGTTCGTTACCCATCAAGTGGAAGAGGCTGCCTATCTCGCTGACCGGGTCGTGATTATGGGGCCGGCGCCGACCTCGGTGCACCAAGAGGTTTCGATTACGCTGCCCCGCCCGCGGGACCGGGAATCTCCGGCTTTGCGGACTTTGGTCAAAGAGTTGAGACAGCGCCTTGCCGAGTTGCCCTGTTGTCTTAAGGGCCGGCCGGATTGAGGCGTAAGGACACCTATCCGTCCCAAAACCGCACCTTTAACCTCTCCAGGGAGTTTTTATGTCGGCGACACCTGTCCGTCAACGAGTTGTCTGGTTGCTGGTTGGTACCGTATTGACCATCGCCGTTTTGGCCGGTCTGCGCCTTTATCGGCAAAGTGTGCCAACGGCTGATAGCACGGCGCCGCCAGTTCGCTTCGCCTATCAGGATCGTATTGGCAGTGCGTTGTGCATTGTCGCTGTGGAAAAGGGCTTTTTTGAAACCGCCGGGGTAAAGGTCACGGCTTTTCGCTTCAACAATGGGCCGGCTTGCGCCGAGGCGCTCTTTTCCGGAGCGGCTGATGTAGCCACCATGGGCGATACGCCAGCGATTATTGCCGCGACTCGTGGGCTGCCTATGACCTTCATCGCCAGCCACGGCAGCGGTGAACATCGTCACCGTCTGATGGTGGCGAACAATTCGCCCATAAGGCACATTGAGCAGCTGGCCGGCCAGGCTATCGGGGTTAAAAAGGGCACCTCCACCTACGGCGGCCTGCTCGCTTTTCTGGAGGCTCACCAGCTGTCGGCAGACGATGTGCGGATCATCGATATGCGGCCGACGGAGATGCCCGAGGCGCTGCTGGCCGGTTCCATATCGGCCTTTGCCGCCAGCGAACCGACCCCCTCCCTGGCCGAAACCCAAGGGGCCCGTCAATTGGCCACGCTGGGGGGGCTTGGCAATAACTATCCGCTGCTGATGCTGGCCAACAATCGCCTGCTGGAGCAGCATCCCGAACAGGTGCGCCGTTTCATGCAGACCCTGCAGCACGCGGTTCAGTTTATTCAAGAGCAGCCGGCCGAGACGGAGGCGATCCTGGCGAAGGCTACAGGCCTGCCCCCTGATCTGATGCGACGGTCGATGGCACTGCATAGCTATCGCCTGACTCTGGACGAGACGGTGTTGGCCAGCCTGGAAGTCAGCAGTGAATTTCTGCGGGAGCAGGGTATTGTCGAGCGGCAACCCGATTTGCGGCAGGTCAGCGATGCGGGGTATCTGCCTTAAACTTGCGTCTGTAACGAATTCAGCTTAACAAGAATTTATGTAGGTGTTTTTGCGATTACATTAAAGGAAGGGTACGGTGAAAATTTCTGTGGGGAAAATTCTGTTGTGCTGTCTGTTGATTTGTTTTTGTACCACCTCTCTGCGGGCCGAAGAGCGTGCTTTGCAGCATAGTGTTCTGGCGTTGGAGGCCCGCATTCAAGCCTATAAACCTGATCCGCGCTATCGGGACGACGCCTTCGGCCTGGTGGTGGTCAAGGATGCCATTGTCAGCCTCAAGGCCGGTTCTGGGGGGATCGGGGCTTGTCTGGTGGACAGTAAGAGCGGCGAAGTGGTGGAGCGGGGACGCAATCGCCAGTATAGACCTCACTTTCGTAGTGATATGCATGCCGAAATGGATCTGCTCAATCGCTATGAGAATCGGGTGCAGAAGAAGGGCGGCGGAAATTCCGGTAATGACCCCCGTCAGTGCGGTGAACTAATCTTGTTCACTTCGACCGAGCCTTGCCCCATGTGTTTGACGCGAATTATAAATTCCGGGATTCAGCGTATGTACTACATTAATCCTGATTTGGAAGGGGGCATGGCTCACCGCATGGAGCAATTGCCGCCCTTCTGGCAAAAATTTGCGGCCGGTCGCGACTTTCGTCAGGCGGAATGTTCGCCACAGTTACAGAAAATCGCCGAGGATCTATTTCGCCATTCAATACGTTCTTTTGCCAAAGGCAAGAAGTGAAAGGCTATAGCAAGGGGAGTGTAACAGGGGAAAAAAAGGGCGCGCCTTTCAGGAGGGAAAGGGCGCGCCAAAGATGGAGGTTTGAACTGTGAAACACGAAGCGTTTTCTTGTTTGTCGTGTTCGTTGTTGACAATGTACCCTGTCATCTTGTTCTTTGCTACGTGTCACTCCGTAAAAAATGCTGGGCGAGACCTCCTCTGTTGACTGTGCCTTTACACAGATTTGTTATCTCCATAAAAAAAGCCGGTTGTCCATTGCGTGGACAGCCGGCTTTTTGCTGCATGAGCGAGTGACTCAGGCCATCGATACCTCGGGAGCGTCGCCACCAAGAACCTTGAGCAGGCGGTTCACCCGAAAGAAGACCAGAAACTTTTGCTCTTTTGACGAATCACCCTCAGGAACTGGACAACGACGGGAATATTGGGCAATCAATTCAGGATCAATCTCTTCTTTGATTTTTTCCAGAAACAGCCTTACCCCCTGGTAACGGCCGCCGGTTTCGAGAAACAGAAAGGCTGCTTGAGGATTACTCTGCAAATTATGATGGCTGAGCCGGTCGAGCATGATAAAGCTCAACGAGCCATCATCCATTACTTGAGGCCGGGCGTAAATGGCGGCGTCGACTTTTCCCTGACCGTCGGCGGTAGCCAGAATGCCAGTACCTTCGGTATTGTCGAAATAGTCCTTGAGATTCATGCTCCCCCTCCTGTAACTGGTTGCAGACTTCTATTCCCTCTACCCGAAGATCGGGCAGAAGACCCCTTTTTTTCAGTCTACCCCTTGTTCGGTGCCTTGCGCAACCTGGATAAGCGCAAATCAATCAGCGCTGGTGGAGCGGGCGATTGCTGTGACGCAGCTCGGGGTTGCTCCAAGGGCGCTTATCGGGATGCTTCCAAGAGCGGCGGATATGCTCATTGCGGTACCATTGTCCGTGAGGCAGCGGAGCATAGAGATAAGGCTTGACCGTTACCGGCCGATGAAGAGGCCAGACCGGCTCCGGATAGTAGTTTCCAATGTGTAGGCGGCCGCCGTGGAACAGCCAGCTGAAACTAAAGTAGATGGGAGAAGGGGTATAATAGGCATGCGGGTAAACGTAATAGCGTTCGGCGGGGTGGTAAACGTAAGTCGGACGCTTGGCTACTTTAGTCGTTGCCGCTGGCTGCCGATCGCTAACTATCTGCCAGGTGCCGTCCGGTTTCCGGCAGGCGGTTCCGTAGCCCTGCTGCTGCTCACCGCCGATGCTGATAGTGGTGAGGAATTCCCGGCAGGGACGCCCCTGCCCGTCGCTGAAGGTGCGCATCGGCACCACTGCGCCGGCATGATCGGTGTCAGGATTTACCCAGTCAGCGGCCTGGTTGCTGGGAGTGTTTTCCAAAGCGTACTGAAAGGTGTCTCTCATTGCCTGCTGTTCCATGGTAGCCAGTTGCGCCAGAGCACTACCAGTCCACAACAGAACGACGGTGAGCAAGGCGCCGGCCAAGGCTGTTCGTGTCATGACAGATCTCCTCATCGGGGATGAAAAACGGCACTCATCGCCATCACATCTTATCAGACGAGGCAATGGGGACAAGGTTTACTCGGCCCAGGGTTCAGACGTTATATGTTTCAGCGGGTGGACTTTTGCTGGTAGGCGCAATACCCGGGACGGGGGCCGATTTGCGGATGTTTGCGGCACGTAGCGGGGCGCCGAGCGTAAATGGTGCAGCGGCGGCTGGTCACATCGCGGAAGATGCAATCGTCGTTGGCATACCGGGCGAGGATAAAGATTTGATGTTTAAAATTGAAAGGGTCAATCAAACCGTCTTTTTTGAGCTTTTTAGCGAGCTGCTTAGCCGGTTTTCGGGCTTGAAGGGATCGATACGCTCCATACGCAGAAGATCCTCAACGCGCACTTCCACCGGCAGGCTGCAGCAGATTGCACGGCAATCGTTGCACAGGCCCTTGCGGTATTTGATCAGGTAGATGGGCTCTCAACATAACAGTGATGGCTGGCTTGTTTCATTACCAAACTTGAATGGGGGAGTGTACCGCTTACGGATGACCAATTGGGCGGTGCGTTAAACAAAGGAGGAGGGCATTTCAAGGGGGAAATGGCGGCTGACTGCGGCCGACGAAATCTGTTCAGAACGGTGTGGGCCAGAGGCGCAAGTTTTACCGTGAGCCCCTGGCCCGCAACGCCAAGGTAGATAGATTCTCGCGGCAATTATCCTGTCGCGAAGAGAAAAATGTATCGCAGATCAGTCAATGCCGGGCAGGCTTTCAATAATCAGGCTGGTAATCGCCTGTTTATGATTGTAATAGGCCGGAGCCGGAGCAAGGAGACCAACGATGTAAAATTCATCATTACCCGTGGGGGCAATAAACCCGACAAGGCGGCGCCGGTCAAAATCAAGGTCGACCCAGGTCAGGCTGCCGGAATCGGGATCCATTCTTTCCAGCAGTTCGATAGCGCAGACCAGTTCGGCGCCTATGCATTCGATCCCCCGGCCGGGAATGCGACCGCGACTGGCGATGATAAAGCCTTGCGAGTCGACAACAAAAGCGGCTTCGGATCGGGTGGTCTCCATGCACCAGGAAATGCAAGTCTCCCAGGTGTCGAAAAGGGGTGGCAGCGCTAATTTTTCTTCCCTATCCGCTTCGACGGTCGGGGGAATCGGTATGCTTGCTTCCCTCTTTTCAATCGCGCCAGGGGGCAGTGACAAGCGCACGAAAGCCGCCTCGCCTTCTTGCAGAACCGGCGTCTGAATCCGTTCAGGCATAACAGGCGACAGTCTGGTGAGGATTTTTTGCGCTTGTTCGAGATTATACAAGGGCACGCTCTGATCTCTCATCGGATTCTCCTGCAACATCACTCAAGTCATGAATGATACTTTTGATTTCGGTGGCAAGATGCTCGAAACGGGTCGCTTCAGCGGGGTATTTGCCCGCCAAAAAGGCGATGGGCAACCCCTTTTCACTGGCCAGAGTGAAGGTGTCAGATCGCGGCATAAAGGTTTCCAGTACTCCGTCCAGTGTTGCCCAGACGGTATTCATGATGGTGAAGGAGACGTCTTTTTTCAGCTGCACCATGTTGGCCAGGATTCCCAACAATTCCAGTTTTGGGTTCTCGTTTTCTTTGACGTGCTGCAGGACCCGCAGAGTCTGGGAGATAGTTCGCAAGGCCAGTGGCTCCGCCTGTAAAGGCAGTATGGCATGGGTGCTGACGGCAAGGGCCTTCCGGGTAATTTGGCCTAAGCCGGAAGGAGTGTCGATGATGATATAATGGAATCTGTCCCCCACGGTAGCCAGGATTTGTTCAAGCATGTCGCCAGAGTGAAGAAATTGTTCATAGATCCCTACGTCGAGGGGATCCAGGGCGCCGCGTGGCAGGATCGACAGGTTCTGAAGTTTGGTCGGCATGACCACCTCGCCGATCGTAGCCAGGTCCATGAGATATTCCGCCAGCCCTTTCCATTCGGTATCGCTGCGCGCCAGGGAATGGCCGATGCCTCCAAGGGGATCCAAGTCGACCAGAAGTGTCGATTCTTTACCTTCCGCCAGGGCGACCGCCAGATTCAAAGCGATGGTTGTTTTGCCGGCCCCCCCCT
>CAZKQY010000156.1:0-1516 GCA_964555005.1 uncultured Syntrophotalea sp.
TAATAGTTCAACAACCTCTTGAATTGCGTTATAATCTCTCGGACGGGTCACGGTGTTCTCCTCTCTGGATGGGTTTGGCGATTCAACCAAAGAGGATACTCGTGGCCCGTCATTTTGTCAGGCCTAAATGAATTTACAGAAACAATGATGCACTAACTCAACAACCAGGCTCTTGGGAAGAGTTGCTTTGAAGGAACGGTCTTGCAACTATTCGGTAAGTAAATGGGTATAGAATCCTGAAATAAGTCTGTGGTTAAAGTGGCCGCGACTATCAGATTGCGCTGGTCTGGTTTTCGGCAGAAATCCTTCAATTAGAAGTGCATAGCAGTTGCCGTTCGGAGCGATGCGTCATATACTCGCTGCTGATCAAGTTTTCGCGAAGGTATCATTAATAAAGTCAGAAATATATCATTGAACCTACAGATTCAAACCAAGGAATGCCCTCTTGAAATTTTTTCCGTTTTTAAATTTCGGCAAAAAGACCCGGCGTAAAAAGATCGCCAAAAAAAGGCGCTGGCTGAGCAAGCGAAAGTTTTTGCTGCTGGCTTCGCTGGTTGTTCTGCTGCTGGCCTCTATGTATATAATTTATCTTGATTTTACTGTGCGCACCCGCTTTGAAGGTCGGCGTTTCGCCCTGCCGGCTCGGGTCTACGCCCGTCCCCTGGAAATCTATACTGGGCTTAAATTGGCGCCCTCGGAATTGATTGCTGAATTGGAGTTGCTCGGCTATCGGGAGGCTAGGTCGCCTCGCGAGCCTGGTAGCTATCAATGGCGTAATCAGCAGGTGGAGTTGGTGACGCGGCCTTTTACCTATGGTGATGGTCCTCAGGAATCGAGTTCGCTAAGGGTCACTTTTGCCGACGATCGGGTGACGGCTCTGCAGGAGCGGGCGGGCAATGCCGCCATCCAACTGTTGCGCCTCGATCCGATTCTGATCGGTGGCATCTATCCCGGTAACAATGAGGACAGGGTGCTGGTGCGTCTCGACGAGGTGCCGCAGCTTCTGGTCGATGCTCTGATCGCGGTGGAGGATGTGCGTTTTTATTCTCATCGAGGTATCGATCCACGGGGTATTGCACGAGCCCTGGTCATGACCGTTAGCGGCAAGAGCGTGCAGGGTGGCAGTACTCTGACCCAGCAGTTGGTCAAAAACTTTTTCCTCAGCTCTGAGCGGACCGTGCGGCGCAAGCTTAACGAAATGATCATGGCCCTGTTGCTCGAATTGCATTACAGCAAAGAGGAAATCCTCGAAACCTATCTTAACGAGGTCTATCTCGGCCAGGACGGCAACCGGGCCATTCATGGATTTGGTCTGGCGAGCTCCTTCTTTTTCGATAAACCACTTATGCGGATTGACCTACCTGAAGCAGCTCTGCTGGTGGGGATGCTCAAGGGCCCCGCTTATTACAGCCCTCGACGCCATCCGCAACGGGCCTTGGATCGGCGCAATCTGGTGCTGGGGGAGATGGCCGAGGCTGCGTTCATCACCGATGAGCAATTGCTGGCGGGGCGCATC
>CAZKQY010000157.1:0-3087 GCA_964555005.1 uncultured Syntrophotalea sp.
TGGCTCTCGCCATCAAGGATACCGCCCTCTGCGGCCTGGGCCAGACCATGCCCAACCCGGTCCTGTCGACCATGCGCGTCTTTGAAGACGAGTACCGCGCACATGTCAACGACAAGAAGTGTCCTGCCGGCGTCTGTCCCGACCTGCTCGAGTACGTCATCGTGGCCGACAAGTGCGTGGGTTGTACCCTGTGCGCCAAGGTCTGCCCGGTTGGCTGCATCAGCGGCAAGGTCAAAGAAGTTCACGTCATCGACCAGGCCGCCTGTATCAAGTGTGGTGCCTGCCTCGAGAAGTGTAAGTTTGACGCCATCATCAAACAATAAGGAAAGGAGACATATCGCATGTCTATGCTGAATGTAACCATTGACGGCCAGACCACTCAAGTCCCGGCCGGCGCCGCGATTCTCGATGCCGCCAAGCAGTTGGGTATCGAGATTCCGACCCTCTGCCACCTGGATATGGAAAAGAAATTCAACCAGCAGGCTGCCGCCTGCCGCATCTGCGTGGTAGAAGTCGAAGGCCGCCGCAACTTGGCTCCCGCCTGCGCCACTCCGGTCATGAACAATATGATCATCAAGACCGACACCGAGCGCGTGCATTCTGCCCGCAAGGTGGTCGTCGACCTGATGCTCTCCGACCATCCCCTCGATTGCCTGACCTGCGAGAAAGCCGGTAACTGCACCCTGCAGGACCTCTGCTACCAGTACGGCCTTGAGCAGACCAGCTATAACGGCCGGCGCAACGACTTTCCGCTGGACGAAACCAACAAATTCTATGTCCGTAACCTGAACAAGTGCGTGGCCTGCCGTCGTTGCGTCAGCGTCTGCCAGAACTTCCAGCACACCAATGCCATTGGCTTCGGCGATCGCGGTTTTACCACCCACCCGGTGGCACCTTTTGATCGCGGTATGGACGAGTCGACCTGCGTCTCCTGCGGCAACTGTGTTTCGGTCTGCCCCACCGGCGCTCTGATGCCCAAGAGCAAGGAAAAATTCCGCAGCTGGGAAATTTCCAAAACCCAAACCACCTGTTCCTACTGCGGCGTCGGCTGCCAGATAAACCTGCTGACCAAGGGCAACAAGGTAGTAGGGGTCGAGCCCCTCAACGGTGCCGCCAATGACGGTCTGCTCTGCGTCAAGGGTAAGTTCGGTTACAGCTTCATCAACCACCCGGATCGCCTGACGACCCCGCTGATCAGAAAAAACGGCCAGCTCGTCAAAGCAAGCTGGGAAGAAGCCTATGACCTCATCGTCGAAAAGGTCCAGACGACCAAAGCGAAATATGGCAGCAATGCCCTCGCCGGCCTGACTTCGGCCCGGGTCACCAACGAAGAAAATTACTTGTTCCAGAAAATGGTTCGCGCGGGGTTCGGCACTAATAATGTCGATCACTGCGCTCGACTCTGACACTCCTCCACAGTTGCCGGTCTGGCAACTACGCTTGGCAGTGGCGCAATGACCAACAGCATCAACGAACTGATCGACACGGATGCGATTTTTATCAACGGCTCCAATACCACCGATGCCCATCCGGTTATCGGCGCAAAAATCCGTCAGGCAAAGAAAAAGGGCGCGAAAATCATCATTGCCGATCCTCGCAGAATCGACTTGGTCCAGGAAGCGGATATCTTCCTGCAGATCACTCCCGGCACCAACATCGCTCTGTATAACGGCATGATGAACTATATCATCAGCGAAAACCTGCAAGATACCGAGTACATCAAGGAACGCACCGAAAACTACGAAGAACTGGTGGCAACCGTCGCCGACTTCACCCCGGAAAAGGCGGCTGAAATTTGCGGTATCGACGCCGAGGACATTAAGGCTGCCGCCCGCATGTATGCCGAGGCACCGAGCGCTGCCGTCGTCTACACCATGGGCGTCACCCAGCACTCGACCGGCACCGAGGGCGTCATGAGCCTCGCCAACCTGGCCCTGCTGTGCGGTAATATCGGCATCGAGGGCGGCGGCATCAACCCCCTGCGCGGCCAGAACAACGTGCAGGGCGCCTGCGACATGGGCGGTCTTCCCGGAACCTACCCCGGCTACCAGTCGGTGGCAAATGCTGATGTAAAAGCCAAATTCCAGAATGCCTGGGGCGTCGAACTCTCTGACCAGCCAGGCGTAACCCTGACCGAGATCGTCCACAAGGCCGGCCATGGCGACATCAAGGTCCTGTACATCATGGGTGAAAACCCGATGATTTCCGATCCGGATCTGACTCACGTCGAAGAAGCCCTGAGAAACACAGAGTTTCTGGTGGTACAGGACATCTTCCTCACCGAAACGGCCGAACTGGCTGACGTCGTCCTGCCGGCGGCCACCTTTGCCGAAAAAGACGGAACTTTCTCAAATACCGAACGCCGCGTGCAGATGGTGCGCAAAGCTATCGATACGGTAGGCGACTGCAAACCCGACTGGCAGATCCAGATGGAGCTGCTAAACAAATTCGGCATCAAAAAAACCTACGCCACTCCGAAAGAAATCTTCACCGAAATCAGTGAGGTGACACCTTCTTACGGCGGCATCACCTATGACCGTCTGGAAGAACTCGGCAGCCTGCAATGGCCCTGCCCGACGGTTGATCATGCCGGCACCAAGTTCCTGCACGTTGGCAAATGTGCCCGCGGTTTGGGTCTGTTCAGACCGGCGGTCTTCAAGCCCAGCGCCGAGGTGCCCTGCGCCGAATACCCGCTGGTCATGACCACCGGTCGCGTTCTCTACCATTACCACACCCGGACCATGACCGGTAAGGTACAGGGCCTGAACGACATGTCCCCTGAGTCCTTTGTCGAAGTCAATCCCGATGCGGCACGCAAACTGAGCATCGTCGAGGGGGACAAGGTCAAGGTCAGCACCCGCCGCGGCACCATTGTGGCAACGGCCAAGGTAACTCCCAAGCTAAAGGAGAACGTCATCTTCGTGCCGTTCCACTTTGCGGATGGAGCAGCCAACGTCCTGACCAATCCGGTACTCGACCCGATCGCCAAGATCCCCGAGTACAAGTCCTGCGCCGCCAAGCTGGAAAAGGTAGCCTGGGATTGGTCCGAGGAAACAGACAAGATTAAATAACCTGCAGACGTCGGGG
>CAZKQY010000158.1:0-2385 GCA_964555005.1 uncultured Syntrophotalea sp.
AGGGAAAGCCGGTGCGGGGAAACCCCCTGCTCCCGCCCAAAGACAGCAAAAATGGGCAAGCCCAGCCCTTGTTCATTTGGTGGCGGTGGATCTGGGAAATATGGGTGAAAAATCTGTTGCCAGTTACACGGTATGGGCCGGTGTCGGTGGATAATTGCCAGTCTTGCCACCTATAAACATATAGCCTCTGCTGAGGTAAATATCCGCTGTTGAAGATAGGTATGACCTTTTTTTGTATTTGAGGAATGGATAAAGGAGAGGGTTGTGTTTGTTTTGCAAAAAGCCCTGGGGCTGGCGTTGATCACCTGTTTGCTGTTGGCGCCGGCTTTTAGCTGGGCTTATTCCGAGACCGACCTCATGGCTCTGAGTTTGGAGGAGTTGACCAGCCTGGAAGTTACCTCTGTCAGTCGCAAGTCGCAGAAGGTCAGCGAAGCGGCAGCAGCGGTGTTCGTCATTACCCAGGACGACATTCGCCGATCCGGGGCTACCAGCATCCCAGACGCTCTGCGCCTGGCACCGGGTCTCAGTGTCGCCCGCATCGACGGCAGCAAGTGGGCTATCTCCAGTCGCGGTTTTAACGGCCGTTATGCCAACAAACTGCTGGTGCTCATCGATGGTCGCAGCGTCTATTCATCTCTTTTCTCCGGGGTCTACTGGGACGTACAGGATACTCTGCTCGACGACGTGGAGCGCATCGAGGTCATTCGCGGCCCCGGTGCAACTCTGTGGGGGGCCAATGCGGTTAACGGGGTGATCAACGTCATCACCAAGAAGGCCCGGGATACCCAGGGTGCCCTGGTCAAGGCGGGATACGGCACCGAAGAGGAGGGCTTCGCCGCCCTGCGCCACGGCGGCAAGGCCGGCGACCGGGCCTATTACCGAGCCTTCGTCAAATTTTTTAACCGCGCTCACCTTGACAGTGTGGGCTCCGGTACCGCCAGCGACGACTGGAATGCCTTTCGCGGCGGATTCCGCCTTGATGCCACGCCGAGCCACCGGGACGAATTTACCCTGCAAGGGGAAGCCTACAGCGGCACCGAGGGTCAGCAGGACCAGACCTATGTCTGGAATCCTCTGACCAACTACCAGGCCACCCCTATTTCTGATACCGAGTTCGTAGGCGGCCATTTGCTGGCCCGCTGGCAGCGGCAGTTGAATGAAACGGACAACTTCGTGTTGCAGGCCTATTTCGATCACAGTTATCGGGATCAAAAGGTGTTGCTTAAGGAAACGCGCGATGTCTTTGATGTTGACTTCCATCACCGTTTTCTGCTGGGACAGCGCCATGAAGTTCTCTGGGGCCTGACCTATCGTCTGAGCAGCGATGACCTCGAGGATACCGAGATGATCATGGTCGAGGACGAGACGCGATCGGATCAGTTGTTCAGCTTCTTTGTCCGGGACGACATCACCCTGCTGCCCGACAAACTGCGCCTGCTGCTCGGCTCCAAGTTCGAGCATAATGATTATACCGGCTTCGAGTATCAGCCGAATGCGCGACTGATCTGGACGCCGACAGAGCACCATTCCTTATGGGGGGCCGTCTCCCGGGCGGTGCGCACCCCGTCGCGACTGGAAGACAGCGGCGATATCTCCTATCACATCCTTCCGCTAATGGGTCTCAATCCCTTGCCCACCAAGCTGGTCATTTACGGTTCGGAAGATTACGAAGCAGAGAAGAGCCTCTCCTGCGAGCTCGGCTACCGCTATCTGCCCGGTGGCGGTTTTAGTATCGATACCGCCCTGTTCTACACAGATTACAGCAACCATCGTTCCGGGGAGATGATCCTGCCGATAACAGTCGGGACGCCTATTCCTTCCTATATGCTGGCCGGTTTTGAGGAGGACAATAAGCTGGAGGCCGAAACCTGGGGGATGGAGGTGGCTGTTGACTGGCGTGTGCGCCATTGGTTGCGGTTGCAAGGCAATTATACCCTGCTCAAGGTGGACCTCAGTCCGAAAAGTGACAGCAGCGACAACTTTAGCGCCTTGGTCTACGAGGATTCCAGCCCGCAGCAGCAATGTTCGCTGCGCTCCTCCTTCGATCTGGGCCGTAACTGGGAGCTCGATCTGTGGTTGCGCTATATCGATCGCATCACCGTCACCTATACGGATATTGACGACTATTACGGTCTTGATATGCGTTTGGCCTGGCACCCCGTTGAAGGCCTGGAGCTGGCTCTGGTCGGGCAGAACCTGCTCGAATCCAGCCACCAGGAGTTCCAGACCGAAATGGGTACCATCCCGACGGCGGTGCCCCGTGGTTTCTACGGCCAGATCAGGTGGCAGTTCTGAGATTTATAAATGAAGAGTTTATATTCCATATCCAGAACTCTGACAGCATTGCTCTTGACGTTCTCGCTGCTGATTGTGGGGGTAGTGCCG
>CAZKQY010000159.1:0-5263 GCA_964555005.1 uncultured Syntrophotalea sp.
CTCCGGCTCCGGCTTGCAGCAAACCCAGATCTAGTCCCACAAGGCGGACCTTTTTCAAACTGTCCGGTACGCCACCCTCGATTATCCGCAAGGCCATACCTTCCACCACGGCCGTTTTACCAACCCCCGGTTCGCCAACCAGAATCGGATTGTTCTTGCGGCGACGGGTGAGGATATCGATGATCTGGCGGATCTCATCGTTGCGTCCCAACACCGGATCGATGCCGCCATCACGGGCACGGGCGGTAAAGTCGGTGGTGTAGGCATCCAGGTGAGGTGTTGTGGTGTCGCCCCCATGAGTCGCCGGCAGTGACGTCGTGGTCGGGGTGGTATCGACCGCAGCGGGCGACAAAGGGTTTTCTACTGAACAACTGGTCAGCTCTAAGAGCTGAGATTGCCGCAGGTTGCCGGATACAATTTCTAGAGGAAGCCACGCCGTACCAGGAAGTCGGGGCGCCATCTCCAGCAATGCTTCGAGCAATACGCCGGATCGGAGTTTGGCTTGAGCGTTTCGCAATGAACTGAGGGTCCAGGCCCGTTCAAACAACTCCAGCAGCTGGGGGGAAAAAGAGGGTTTGTTCTGGTTGCCGGCTTGCAGATACCCCAGATTTTCGAGCATGGCCTGCCATAGCTGGTCCAGATTAACGTCGAAATGGCGCAGTATCAGATCAAAATCACCTTCGCCCTTTTCTAACAGCTTGAGCACCAGGTGTTCGATACATACTTCGTAATGTCCGCGCATCCCGGCAAAGGTAGCTGCCGACTCAAGGGACTGCAGGCAATGGGCGTTGAGTTTGCCCAATAGTAATTTGATCGGTGTGGTGCTCATGTTGCTCCTCCGAGTTTGAAAGATGTGGCAGGTTCTTCACCGCATCAAATATTTATTAATAACATTGCTATCGAAATCGCTATCGAAATCGGGTTTTAGGTTTTTGTGTTTTTGGTATGTCAAATCAAACCTAAGTCAAAATCCGATACCGATTTCGATTTGGAAAAATATCCTTTCCAATTTTCTGTCAAGCCGCCATCCTTGAGGAAAGCCGTTGCTGATCCAGGCTTTCTCCCGGGAGTCGAATGCGGTTAATGGCATCGCCGGCATGGCCGAGGCAGCTTGTCCAGCCCAGAATTGAATGCTCCCCTCCAAGGGTCGATTCATAGGTCGAATCGGGCTGTATCAGGATCTCTACGTCATATTGAATTGTGGGCTCAAGATATTCGCGGATTAAGTGCGCCAGGGTAGCGGCAAAGGGTTGCCCCGGCAGCATTTGCCCGGCGTCGCAGATCGGTAAGGGGCCTATCTGGATCAGGACCTTGCTGTTGACATCCATCAACCGATTGCCCAGCATGCTGTTGTCTCCCAGGGTAAGACCGCTTCCCAGGGGTGCTGTTTCTTCCAGCTCTATCCAGCAGGGGATGTTCTGTTTAAGGACCACTGGGAAGGCGAGAAAATCTTCCAACATGTCCGCCAGTGATTGGCCATTTTTGACCCGGCTGGCCAGGAGCCCGGCATAATCGAACCGCCCCATCAGTTCACAGACGCCGGTGCCGCCGTGCAAAGCTTCCAGATATCGAGAATAAAGACTGGTATTTGTATCGCTGGAGCCATGGAGGTGCATTTTCTTCCAGGCTTGATAGAGAAGGTGATAAAGCCGCTGGTTGAAAAGTTCAAGAAATCCTCGTAATTCGGCTCCGCGAGGAGTATCGAATGCCGCAATGTCGTTAAAAAATTGAGGAAGGGGAGAATCCACCCCGTAAAACCCCATGAAGTTCAGTTTTAGTCGGTAACGACCCCTTTCATCTACCCGGCAATGGCGGATCTCGCCGGCCGGAAAAGTCATTTCGGCGGCCGGTGCCAGGTCAATGAACCCCTGCGAGTTGTCGCCGGTAATCGCCCCCTCATCAAAATTGGATTCAATCAGGTGCAGTGCCTGAAATGCACTGTAAGCCGATGGGTTACGTACTAAATCCTCGATTAGATAAGGAAGTTTTCCCCGAGCAATGGATTCCATGTTATCTCACTTTTGGAGGGGCTCAATCGGGAGCCGGTTTGCACAAATGCGTTGATGGTGGCGTACATGCTGAAGAAATGGTGCAAAATGGTGCCGAACAGGTAGGCGTCTGCCTGTGAGATATATTCGCTTTCATCCATCGACAGCTTAATGTCCATGCCCCGTAGCAGGGCTCCTCGGTAGACGCGATTCAATGGTGACACCTCGATATGGGTGATGCCGCGAATTCTTTTGCTTGCTTGTTCCTGGTCGCTCCAGTCGTAGAGGGACAGTAGTTGTCGAAAGCTGTCGATGGAGGACAGACTGTTGTAGCTCACCGTCAGATGAGCGACCAGCGCCAGCCGGTAGTCCGGTCGATCGGGGGGCATCAGGACCCGGCTGGGACGGGTAATGTTTCCGCACATGACATTGGAAGGGAATTCCTGAGCCGGAGCCTTGATGTCGCCAATTTGAAGATGCTCCCGCGGGACCGTGCCATTACAGGCGGTAATGTCGCAGGAAAGGATTTCCTGTTTTTCCGTCATGGCCCCGCCCATGGCCAGGTAAGTCATGGGACGGCGACCTTCCCGGATACGATGACTGGCATGGTAAAAGCGGTCGCATACGGTGCGATGGTTAAAGGATGGCAGGGCGGAGTAGACATGCATCTGACCCGTTGTCGGCTGGCTTCCGGTAACCCCGTTGACGCTATAGATCATGATGCCATCGGGATGATTGGTATCGGCAACCACGGGGTATTCGGTCTGTTTGTGGGTGAGCGATATGGGTTCGCTGGTGGACTCAAACAGATTGACGGCGGGGGCGCAATGCAGGCGGAAGTTGTCCTTGCTCAGGCGGAATTCATCGGACAGAGGTTCGCTAAGTTCGATGTGAACCACAAATTCGCAACAGTTTTTCGGCCAGGCTACATGCTGCAGGTTGCGCAGAGCGACAAACTGGTACTTTTCGCGGAAGCAAAAATACTCATGCAGCAGATGGAAACCGACGAAACTTCGACCCGAAGCTGAGACCAGTAGATTGTCGGCATCCAGATGGCAGGGCTCGATAACTGACTGGCGTCCCAGAATGCAGGGGCGCATGGTTTCGCCGGGGAAGCTGATGCTGACCTGTTCCGTGTGCGCCGTGAGCGCCTGATACAGGGCCATGGCTGCTGCTGGATCCCCATGAAGGTAGAGTTTGATGGTGTCGAGATCCAACGCGTCCGGCGCGACCCCATGGTCAAATTGCAAATGGAGCTGGATTTCTTGCCTGCCATGAAAAGCGGTGGTGAGTTGAAAGGACGTGAGCCGCATGGGCTGAAGGGTCACATCACTGGTGGTGCGGAAATGGCAGCTTACCCGTTCACTTACGGCGCGTCGGGAAAGATCCGGCAGCGTTACCGCTTTGCTGGTCAGTCGGGTCCCTTTGGGCAGGGTTGTGGTCTGTTTCATCTGCCCCGGACGGGGGCTGAACTGCGTAATGCAGCAGGAAGGAAACGGGCGCAGAAAATAGGGCCGGACATGGGTCAGAAGCGCTTCAGCGAGTTCGGGAACATCGTCATCAATGCGCTGTTTAACTTCAGCGGTCAAAAAGGCCATGCCTTCCAGCAGACGTTCCACGTAGGGGTCGCGGTCCTTGCTGTCCTGCAGGCCCAACATGCGGGCTTTTTCGGGAAATGCCCGGGAAAATTCAAGAGCAGCTTCCTGCAATAGACGCATCTCTGTATCAAAATACTTACCCATGGGGATAGTGCTCCCAGCTGGTTGTTACGTCGATATTGCCATTTCGGTATAGCGACGCGATATATCTTAAACGTCGCCCCTGCGGGGTCTCGCCGATAATCTCAAAAGGAGTGGCATCCTTACCCGTATCTTGCTGTATGGCTCGGATATGGGGATGGCCAAGGCGCGGTTCAAAATCGGAAACGCACTGACGGATGCAGGCCATGATCCGGTCGCCGGTGTAAGGTAATCCCAGGTACAGGGCCGCAATATCCGGCATCCCGTAGTGGGGCAAATGGGTCAGTGAGCCTCGCCGGGAATTCAACAGCCGCTGTAGATGGGCGCGGATGCTCAGGTACAACTCTTCCTCCGGTGATCTGAGCTCGCCGAAGGATTCGTTGGATGAATTGGTTGCCAGTATGTCAAAAACGGTTTGAGCCATGATTGCCACGCAGTGTTTAAATTGGGTAGTTACCTGAATCCGTGAGATCGCAATCATAAAAACTTTTGCGAAGATAGATAAGGTGCTGAAATTTAAATGTAAATATGCTATCGCTTAGCCGCTCTAAATCTCACTTGGCGGGTGAATTTTATGAAACGTTTCATCATTGAGAAATCCGAAGACGAGTTCTACACCTCACACTCCGGCATGGCCCTGATCGGGTTGTGTGTCAACCGGTTCACCAGCTTGGTCAAGCGCCTGGGGTCGGTGTCCAACCTGAGAAAGGGGGCCATATCTCACGCCGATGTTGTTCGCAGCTATATCGGAATGCTTTGTCTCGGCAAAAGTGACTTTGCGGCGATTGAAGGATTCCGGCAGGACCGCTTTTTTCTGGAATCTCTTGGACTCAAGGAGGTCCCTTCCGAACCGATCTTGCGGCAACGGCTCGAGGAGCAGGTCGAGCCTTTTCGCATAATCATAAACTTTTGCGTTACCGAGTTCCTCCAAAAGTCGGGAGCGTTGTTTTCGGCCTTGGCCACCGGCCACGTTCCCCTGGATATTGATGTGTTCACCCAAGACAACTCCGGAACCAAGAAGAAAGGGGTATCGCGTACCTACTTGGGTTTTGACGGCTTTGCCCCGATTGCGGCTTATCTGGCCCTCGAAGGGTGGCTTCTGGAAATCGAACATCGCGAAGGCTCCCAACACAGCCAGAAAAACTTCATTCCGTTTCTCGCCCGGGTTCTTCACAAGGCGCTGGCATTGACCGCCGCGCCGCTCTTGGTGAGACTCGATTCAGCCCACGATGCCTGGGAAACCCGCATCGAACTCGCCGAGCATGAGCGGGTGGACTACATCCTGAAATGGGACCCCCGGGGGCACAGTAAAACTCTTTGGCACCAGCGGGTTTTCACCGAAGGAAGGATCAGCGAGCCTCGCCCGGGAAAACGCATCGCTATTTTCAGTGGCTGCGATACCCATACCTGGACCGACGAAACCGGGGAGAAACACGAGCTCAGCTGCCGCCGCGTGGTCCGTGTAATTGAGCGCACCATCGACAAGAAGGGCCAGCTGTTAATGGAGTCTGATATTGAGCTGGAGGGCTGGTGGAC
>CAZKQY010000160.1:0-4851 GCA_964555005.1 uncultured Syntrophotalea sp.
CCCCGCCGAGACGACCACCGAACAGGCTGCTGAAACAACCGACCCTCCGGATAGAGAATCAGCGGCGGCGCAGACCTTGGTCGAGCAACAGGACACTAACGGCAGCCCGGCGGTAATGACTCCCGCAAACAATCAACCCTTAGCCGCCGCCGACAAAGCGGGAGCTCCCGTTGTAGCAACGGACCAACCGGTAACAGAAACACAAAAACCGACACAGCTTACGCCTCAACCGTCACCTGGCGAACCGGCCACACCGGTCGCAGACGAGCCGACGAGCATCAAGCCGAAACCGCGCCGCCGCAGACCGGCTGCAGCCAAGAAGGCCACACAGGTTGAAACGGCAGCGAATGCGATAAACGCACTAACTACTGAAACGAAACCAACCGAAGAAATAGTTCCGGCACCCGAAGCAGCAGCGCCCAAGCCTAAAACACCCCGTAGGCGCCGCTCGCCTTCAGCAAAAAAACCGGCGGATACAAAGCAACCAGCTCAAGCGACACCACCAGTCGATACCGTCGAAAAGCCAAAAGATGACAAGGACAAAACCGAGGAAAAACTAAAACGACGTCGCACCCGCAAACCGGCCGCAAAAAAACCGACGGCCGAAGCAACAGAACAAACACCGCAAACTACAGCTGAACCCTTAAAGGTTGACGGCCCGAAAGATGAATCATCGGCTACCGAAACTGAAAAAAAACCAGTCCGCCGCGGCCGGCCCCGCAAAAAACCAGTAGCCGAAGGACCGGCGACGGCTACTAATGACAAAACAGAGGCCCAAACAAAACCACGCAAGAACCCCTCTGTCAAAGAGAACCAAAAAACTAGCGAAACTGACGTCGAATAACCCAACAGCAAAGGCCGGAGCAATAAATGCTCCGGCCTTTGCTTATACTATTTAGATTGACACGGATGACACGACACTAGTCCTGCCGCCGCCCTTTAAGGAACACCACCAAAGCCCCTTCACCGCCGTAGCGGGCAGGTGCCCGCCCCCACTCCACAACCCAAGCCTGTGCCTCGCGAGATAGATAGTTTTCCATAAACTCCCGTAAAACCGGCCCATCAGAAGAACCTTTACCGCGACCGGTGATAACCAGGACCGTCTTAAAGCCGTGAAAGGTTGCATCTTCAAGAAAAAACCGAACCTTATCCCTGGCTTCCTGGCGAGTCAGACCGTGCAGATCGAGCTTGGCCTCAGGAACTATTTTCCCTTGACGCAATTGCCGCATGCGACGTGGAGCCGCGGCAGCCTCTTCACCCTGTGGAATTTCATCCCGAAAGACACTATCCATCTGCCCCAAAGATTCCAGAAACAGTTCATCATCCGTTAACTCGACGACCATATCCTTTTTCTCTTCGGCATAAACGACGACACCAGGTTCGACCTCCTGCGGCCGACCATCCTGCAACTGAGGCTTAACCCCCAACAGGACCATCTCCCGCTCAAAGGCCGTGGCATCATCCTCCGGCAGCGGTTCTCTGGTCGGCAGCGGCACCGGGTTCTGGTCAGCAGCTACCTTGTCCGTGGCCACCGCTACACCTTTCAAGTCAATAAAAGGACTGTTCTGAAAATCTTTTGTTTTATGCTTCTTGCTGCGCTTGGCCAAAATCAGCGCCTCACGGTTTTCCGACGACCCTGCACAGCCCGAGTCTGCTGCTTGACCAGAACACCCTGCTTCTCCAAGTGAAATTGGAGCCAGAGATCACCGTAACCCTTCATCTTCATCTTCTTGCCTTCCTGAAGTGCCCTCAGGTTAACCAGCAAGGTATCGTCTGCCGCGCCTTTTTTAATCCCTTTTTCAAGAATTTCAATAGCCTTGTTCCGCTCGCCAACCTTTTCCAGGCAGAAAGCATACAGGCTCCAGGGCAGGGATTCATTCTTGGTCGCGGCCACAGCCTTCTCAAAAGACGCTTTCATCTTTTCCGTATTGTTGCGTTTCATGTAACAGATGGCCAACATGGACATGGCGACCCAGTGGCGGCTAAAACCCTTTTGCAAATGAATAAAAGCCTGGGCAAAATCCCGTTTAAGATAAAGAATACAACCGATCTGCGCCTCGATCTGCGCAGTAACAAAAAATTGCCATTTACCCAGAGGATAGGCCGACTGTAATATTTTGACGGCTTTTTCGGCCCGACCGGCCTGCATATCACGCTGTACCCCTTCCATCAGGGCGGTCAACTGTTTGGAAGTACGACGACTGAGCAGATAAAAACTGCCGGCAAAACCAAGCAGGGGCAGCAGTGTCGAATATATCAGTGAAAGTCCGACTCCAAAATTTAACGCCAATAGCAACAAGGTGTATACCAGCAGTGAAATGCCGAGATTAATCATCGAAGAAAAACCTTTCTCAACCAAACAAGCCAATTCAAGGCCTGGGTTTGCACGTAGTAAGACAAAAACCTGTACGGGAGGATGATTTAAAAAAACCCTTTGCCTGCGGGCGCGGGAAGTTTAGCAATCCGCTAGACAAATGTCAAAAACTATCCCTGACGACCCGGTTTGACCAACAGTGTCAGGCGATCTCCAGGCTGTAAAACATGCTTGCTGCCAAGTTGGTTCCAACGCATGATATCACGAGTTTTAAGGTCATAACGCCGGCTGATATCCCAGAGGGTATCGCCGGGCCGTACTTGATAAACCAATTTATGCCGTCCGCCACTGGCAATCGTGGCACTTCCAACCACACGCAAAACCTTGCCAGGCTTAATAATGGTTTTTTTGCCTATGCCATTCCAAGCGCACAATTGACTGGTCGAAACGTTAAACCGCCGGGCAATACTCCACAAACTGTCCCCCTTGCGGATTTTATAACGCGTTTGGCGGGTCCGTTCATAACCCTCCTCCAATACATCTGCGGACAAGGCAACCCCAGGTCGCAGTGGCAAGATAAGATCACGACCAACTCGCAATGCTCGAGGATTGCGAATATTATTCAGAACGACGATATCTTTGCTGCGAATACCGTAGCGCTTGGCCATGCCAATCAGTGTATCCCCTGATTTTACACGATGCCGGCGGTAATTGGCCCGCCTCTCGGCAGGAATCTGAGCATACTTTTCAGAAAAGGAAGTCGTCTGACCGACAGGGAGCCGAATCGGGTAATTCGACAGACCGGGCGGGGTACACCACCGCTTCAGTTCAGGATTAAGAGCCACGATCTCTTCATAGGAGACACCACACAGGCGGGCCACAATATCCAGATCGGTGGAACTTGGCAGTTTGGTGACATTAAAAGCCAGCGCAGGCTGGTATTGCAGGTCCGTAAAGCCATAGGTTTCCGGATCCTTTGCAATCAGCAACACAGCCAGAAGTTTCGGCAAATAATTCTTGGTTTCTTTGCGCAGATAGTTGCCTCGGCATAACTGCCAGAAATCACGGCTGTGGTATTTCTGAATCGCCCTGGACACCTTGCCGGAACCGGCATTGTAAGCCGCAATAGCCAAATACCAATCGCCATCAAAACGCTGATGCAAATCCTTTAGATGGCGGGCCGCCGCCCGAGTTGACTTGAGGGGGTCGCGCCGCTCATCCCGCCACCAGTCGTTACGGAGACCGTAATTCAGTCCGGTGCCAGCCATGAACTGCCAGGAGCCAACAGCATTGGCGCGACTGCAGGCACGGGGATTGAAACCGGATTCGATCATCGCCAGATAAGTCAGGTCAAGAGGCAGACCCTGCTCGGCAAAAATCTCCCGCATCATGGGCAAATAACGGCCCGAGCGTTCCAACCAACGACGAAAGCCATGGCGGCCGGGACCGCTATAATAATCGACGAAATAACGAACCTTTGCGTTTTCCACCATCGGCAGATCAAAGGCCACTGCTTCTTCGACCACCGTCTCCCCTTCATCTTCGGGAGCGGCCCGATCGGGCTCGGTTAAAAGAGCCAGATCCTCCAGGGTCTCGGCATCCAGAGGGGCGATGTCACCTTCTTCGGCAATGGGCACCAGACCATCAATGGTAGCCTTCGAGTCGGAGACAACGGGAATAACGGTTTCCCCCTCCGGCAAGACAACAGTCTCATCCGCCTGGTCCGTCTGCGGTGCCTCAGCATCCGACGTCGCAGCTTTCCCGGGCCAGCGAAATTCTCTCCCCGCACAGCCGGTCAACAAACACAATAATACGGCCATCAGGTAGATCCGGGCCAAAATAACCTCCTATAGGCAATGCACTAACAACCGACCAAACCGGTCGGGACAACAAATACTCTAGCTTCCAGGGTCCCCTGCAGAATCGGGCCAGCAACGCTTTTCCAGCTCTTCCAGCAACGGTTCAAAACTGGCACGATCCATGGCTGAAATGGGCAAAGCCCCAAAACGGCGGCATAAAGCCGCTGCTTCGTCCGTCAACAACTGATCGATCTTGTTAAAGACCAGCAACCGGGGAATTCGATCCAGCTTTAAGTCTAGCAAGATTCGCTCCACAGCTGCGACCTGCTCCTCAAATCGTGGATTGGCCGCATCGACCACATGCAAAAGCAGATCAGCGTCCTCCATCTCTTCCAGGGTTGCCTTAAAAGCGCCGAGCAAGCTCGGCGGCAGCTTACGAATAAAACCGACCGTGTCGGTAATGATCACTTCGCGCTCCTGAGGAAATCGCAGTCGCCGGGTAGCCGTATCGAGGGTGGCGAAGAGCAGATTTTCCGTCAAAACCTGGCTCTGAGTCAGGGCGTTAAGCAAAGTCGATTTTCCGGCGTTGGTATAGCCAACAATGGAGACAATAGGCACGCCGGCCTTGGCTCGTCGGCTGCGGCGTTGCAGGCGCCCTCGCGATAAACCTTTGAGTTCCCGTTCCAGGCGATTGATGCGGTCGCGAGTTCGCCGCCGGTCGATTTCAAGCTTGGTCTC
>CAZKQY010000161.1:0-10007 GCA_964555005.1 uncultured Syntrophotalea sp.
GGTCGGCTTGATGATCTGGCGAGTACCACACAGCACAGCGCCCGACTGGCCGAGACCTTACATGACATGGGCATCGGCCTGAATCTAGCACCGGTAGTCGATCTCTGCACGAACCCCGACAACCCGGTTATCGCCAAACTCGACCGCTGCTTTTCCGCCGACCCGACGGTCGTAACCCGCCACGCCTTGAGTTATATCGCCGCGCATCATCAACAGGGGGTGCTGACCACCCTCAAGCATTTTCCTGGCCACGGCAGCTCGCGCTCCGACTCCCATCTGGGCTTTACCGATGTCAGCGACACCTGGACCCGGGACGAACTGGTACCCTATGCCCGGATTATCGAGTCCGGGCAGGTCGATGCAATAATGACCGCCCATGTCTTCAATACCCGTCTGGACAAGCAGTATCCGGCGACCCTCTCGCCGGCGACCATCAACGGGCTGTTGCGGGGCGAGTTGGGTTTTGAGGGCGTCGTTATTTCCGACGACCTGCAAATGGCGGCGATTACCGCTCACTACGGTTTCGAAACAGCGATCCGCAAGGCCCTCGAAGCGGGGGTGGATATCCTGGTTTTCGGAAATAACCTGAGCTACGACGAAGAGATTGTTCCTCGCACCATCGCGGTGATCCGCAATCTGGTGGATACCGGAGTGGTCAGCGAAGCCCGCATCGACCAATCCTTTCAGCGCATCATGCGCCTGAAGAACCTCAAGTAATGATAGCCGGGACCACAGGGAGAAAGCCATGTTTGACCTGATCGTACGCCGGGCTCGCCTTAACGGAAAACAGGAACTCCAGAACATCGCCTGTCGGGATGGCCGCATCGTCGCGGTGGCCCCCTGCATCAAGGCGGAGGCGGTGGAAGTCGTCGATGCGGGTGGCTACCTGGTTGCGCCGAGTTTTGTCGACAGCCACTTTCATATGGACGCCGCCTTAAGTCTCGGCCAACCACGCCTCAACGATAGCGGGACCCTCCTCGAAGGCATCGCTCTCTGGAACGAACTCAAACCCGATCTGACCCTGGAATCGCTGCTGGATCGTGCCCGGCAATGCTGCCGGATGGCCATCGCTCGCGGCACCCTGCACATCCGCAGCCATGTGGATATTTGTGACGACCGTCTTCTCGCTGTACAGGCCCTGCTGGAAGTCCGGCGCGAAATGGCACCTTTTTTCGATCTGCAACTGGTCGCATTTCCGCAGGACGGCTTTTTGCGTTATCCCCGCGCCAGGGAAAACCTGCTTCGGGCGCTGAGCATGGGCGTGGACATCGTGGGCGGTATCCCCCATTTTGAACGCACCATGGCCGACGGCGCCGCCAGCGTTCGTGAGCTCTGCGAATTGGCCGCCGAACGGGGCCTGCGGGTCGATATGCACTGCGACGAGAGCGACGATCCTTTGTCCCGCCACGTAGAAACACTGGCCGCTGAAACCCGGCGACTGGGACTGCATGGGCGGGTGACCGGCTCCCATCTTACCTCCATGCATTCCATGGATAATTACTATGTCAGCAAATTGCTGCCCTTGATGGCCGAGGCGCAGCTGCACGCCGTGGCCAATCCGCTGATCAACATCACCCTGCAAGGCCGTTACGACAGTTATCCCCGGCGGCGCGGCATGACCCGGGTGCCGGAACTTCTGGCGGCGGGGGCCAATGTTGCTTTTGGCCACGATTGCCTGATGGATCCCTGGTACAGCCTCGGTTCTTACGACATGCTCGACGTCGCTCACATGGGTCTGCATATTGCGCAGATGACCAGCCTTGAACAGATGCGCGAATGCTTCGCCATGGTGACGACCCGAGGGGCGCAAGTGCTGGGGCTGGAGGGGTATGGACTGGAACCGGGCTGTTTCGCCGACATGGTGGTGCTGCAGGCCCGGGGGGAGATCGATGCCCTGCGGCTACGGCCGGCCCGCCTTTGGGTCATTCGTCGTGGACGGGTGATCGCCAGTACTCCGGAAGTCCGGCCTCGACTCTTTTTCGGGTGGGAAAGCGACCTGGATTTGACCAGCGACGCGTATGGCCGGGGAGAAAAATCCTAAAAAACCATCCTGATTGAACGCAGATAAAGGCGGATTTACGCAGATAAGACCAAAATCGATCAAGATTGCATCTGCCTTTATCCGCCTTTATCTGCGTTCAATAAAAGTTTACGAACTTTGGTCGCTATGAATTTCCAAGGAGAAGAATCATGATCAGACTGCTTACGTCACTTTTGTTGTTAGCGGCCCTCTCCGGTCCCGCATTCGCCCTAAATAATCCCGGAGTGGTTGTAGAATCCCTGGTTCAATCGAGTGTCAGCTGGGATGGGACTTCCCTGCCGGCTTACCCCGCCGGTCAACCGCAGCTTACTATCCTCCGCATCCACATTCCCCCCGGAACCACCCTGCCGCTGCATAAACACCCGGTGATCAACGCCGGAGTTTTGCTGAGCGGGGTTTTGACTGTTGTCACCGAACAGGACGAAACACTGCAACTGAAGGCCGGAGATCCCATCATCGAGGTGGTGAATAAATGGCACTACGGCAGGAACGACGGCACCGAAACGGCGGAAATCATCGTTTTTTATGTCGGCACGGCCGATCTGGCCCTCACGGTTAAGCCATGATTTTGTTACAAAATCCGGAGACTTTATGAAAAGCCGGGCCCTTTTATGCCTGCTTGCCATCTTTCCACTTAGCGGCATCGCCTGGGGCCTTGAACTGCCTTCCTCCTTCGACCTGCGCAATATCGATGGCCACAGCTATATCGGAGCGGTGCGGGACCAAGGGGCATGCGGCAGTTGCTGGTCCTTCGGGACTCTGGCATCGGCCGAAAGTGTCTGGAATCGCACCCACGGTTTGTACGACGAACAGACGGTCGATTTTTCCGAAAGCTTTCTGGTCTGGAGTTTGAGTCCACTCTACGATGGACTGCATGGTTGCGCCGGCGGTAGTCTGGAACAGCAGCAAAACACCGGGCTGATCGAATACGGCGTACCGCTGGAAGAGGATTTCCCCTATACCATCGACGATCCCGGCAGTGATCTCCGCTGGGACGCCCAACGCTACACGTTTCTCGACTGGTACCGCATCCCTCCCGGTGATATCGAGACGATGCGCCGTGTGCTGTATGAGATCGGAGCCGTGACCACGGCGGTTTTGGTCGAGGACGATTTCTATACCTATCAAGAGGGGATTTTCGAGAACCAACAGACAACCATCAATCATTCGATCCCTTATCACTCTAGTGCCAATCACCTGATCTCCCTGGTGGGGTGGGAGGATCAACCGGAAGACGGCGGTCTCGGCTACTGGATCCTGCGCAACAGCTGGAGTGCTACACGCGGCTGGGGGGAGGACGGCTATATGCGGATTCGCTACACCTCGGCCCGGGTTTCCCTGTTTGGCTCCTACATGACGCTGCAGGAATGGGACGGCGAGAGTGTCGCGCTAGAGAACGAGGGGAGCATGGATGCCGTCCCCTGGAGCGCCGGCGGCACCCTCAATGCTCACGGTGTAGATCTCTGGGGAGGGGCCGCCAGCAGCGTCATCAATCGGGGACAGATCCTGGCCCGGGCCGAGAGCGACAATGAACTTGCCACCGCCCGTGGCGTCTACCTCTGGGGTGGCCCGGAGGGCAGGGTGATCAACGAGGGAGACATCGTCGGCCAGGCTTTTAGCGACGATCAGCAGGCCTATGCCTACGGCATCTGTCTCCAGGGCGGTCTGATAGACAACAGCGGCCAGATTGCGGCCCTCGCCGTCAGCGAGGCGGAGCAGGCCATGGCCTTCGGCATCTGGGCGGCCAATGGCAGCCAATCCCTCGAAATAACCAACAGCGGATCGATCCTTTCCGAGGCCATGGGTAGCGACATGAACGCCGCTTACGGCATCTGGGCGGACAACCGGGCAACGTCCAGGGTGAACAACAGCGGGCATATCCGCGCCTTTGCCGATGATTACGCCGTCGGCGTACTGCTCAGCGGAGGGCCCGCCGTTCTGTTGAACAGTGGCGTTATCGAGGCCGGCGCGTTTTTTTCCGAGCCGGATCTGGTTTCCGGATTGAGTGCAGGCGTCAGGGTTTCATCAAAGGGAACCATTATCCGAAACAGCGGAACAATCAAAGGGACCACCTGCTCTATTTATTCTTCCGAGGACACTTTTATAACCCTTGAAACCGGTTCCGATCTGGTCGGACCTGCCCGTTTCAACGGGGATAACGATTTTTTGGGCTTGATCGGCACGGGCAGCGAAGAGATTAATTTTTACGGGGTGGAAACGCTGCTCATGGGAGGGGACGACTGGACCCTGAGCGGAGATTCCGCTTTCGATCCCATTGAGGTGCGCCAGGGACGCCTGGGCGTCGACGGCGTTCTGGCTGGGGAAACTTCCGTCCTGAATGACGGAATTCTCGGCGGCAACGGTTCCCTCACCGGCAACGTGACCAGCAGCGGCACGGTGGCGCCCGGCGCCTCCGTCGGCCATCTGACTATCGACGGCGATTTAACCCAGACAGCCGACGCTACTCTGGAGATCGAGATCGGTGATGGCGTCGCTGATCGGCTGACCGTCTCCGGCACCGCCACCCTGGCCGGCACCCTGCTGCTCCTGCCCGATGGTTACGCCACCGGCGGCAGTTATACCTTTCTCGACGCCGGAGCTATCGCCGGCGGTTTCGACACCCTGTCCAGCGCCGCGGTCCTTTCCTTCAGCTTGAACAGCGCGGCAAACAGTCTGTTTCTGGACGTGACGCGCAACAGCTATCTCAGCCTGGCCAACGGCCACAACCAAGGTCTGGCAAGCAACCTGGACGGAGTGCGAGCCACCGCCGCTGACGATTTCGGCACCCTGCTCGACCAACTGGATCTGTCCTTGACTCAACACATCCTGAACGATGCCCTGGCCAGCCTGACCCCGCGCAGCCACGGTCTGACCAGCACGGTGGTGCTGGGCGATTCTCAGACACGGCTGGCGGATCTGCGGCGTCATTTGCAGCAACGTGATCCCGCAGTGGTGCTGGCCCATAAACCGGAAGGGGCAACCACGGCCTGGGTCGATCTGCTCGGCCACTACAACAGCTATCGCAGCGACGGCGCTTATTATGGCGCGCGAACCAACCTCCACGGTTTGATGCTGGGGGTGGAACGCACCGCCCGCAGCGGCCTGACGTTGGGCTTGGCGGCCGCCGTGACGGAAAGCCATATAGAAGCCCGCGATTCCGGGGATGACGGGGAAATCGACAGTCAGCAGGGTTATCTGTATGCCGCCTGGCGCAATCCGCGTAGCAGCACCGGTGTGCATCTGAATACCGCTGTGGGGATCGGCCGCACCCAACTGAGCGCCGATCGCCACATCCCCTTCGCCGGTCGCCGTGCCGAAAGCGAGCACGACGGCAACCTTTACAGCGCCACGATCAGCGGCGGCTATGCGATGGATCTGGCGGGCTGGACCCTCGATCCCACAGCAGGGTTGAGTTTCGTCCATCTGCGCGAAGAGAGTTTTCGCGAGAAGGGCGCCGACAGCGCCAATCTAAGCCTCGCAACCCGCGAGAACGACTCATTGCAGAGCCTGTTGGGTTTGCGGCTGAGCCGCGATGTCGCTTTGCGCGGCTTCACTCTGACGCCTGATCTGGTTATGGAGTGGCGGCACGAGTTCGATCGTCGCACCGAGGATCTTTCCGCGTCTCTCGCCGGGGGCGGAGGCCGTTTCGACACTCCCGGACGGCTTCTGGCCGGGGATGGCCTGCTTTTGGGCACCTCCCTGAGAGTCCGGATATCCGACAGCGTTTATGGCAGCTTGAGTTATGACTGCAACCTGCAAAATAATACCGCCACCGGACACGCCCTGGGTCTGAAGATTGCGGCGACCTTTTAGTCTTGCGGCGGAAACATGATGACGGCTATGGGGTGCAAATCGGGATTACTTGTTCGGAACTTCCCGCCGGCCTTCGGCCAACTCTGCCAGCAATTCTTTGGTCTGCTGCAGATCGAGGGTGTCGTGTCCTTCGCTGAACTTCCCATGGATTTCGGCCAGCATCTGCCCTTCGGGGCCGGGGTTGCCTTGCGAGCGTCGCAGGTATGCCAGGTCCCTGAGGGCCCGCAACTGTGGCAGGCGAGATTGTTGCGCACGGCTGATGTTGATGGCTTGGAGCAGGGCTTGTTCCGCTTCCTCTTCGCGGCCCGGTTCTCCTCGTAGCAGGCAAGCGGCGCGGTGGCGGAATAGTTCGGCCTCGGCGTGATGGTCATGGATCCGTTGACCCCCGTCCAAGGCTTGCGTAATCAAATCCCGGGCCTCGGCATATTGTCCCAACTGGCAAAGAGCGTCGGCCAGGGTTTCCTGAAAAATGGCCACGATGCCGTTCATGGCGGCACCCATGGTTTTCAAGCTTTGGCGCATATCGTCAAGGCCGTCTGCCTGCCCCATCATGGCCAGCGCCCAGCCCCGTTTGAGGGCCGCGCCGGCCTGCCAGAGGGGAAAATCATGGTCATGGGCCAGTTCGAGTACCTGCTCGGCCAGAACAAGGGTTTGTTCGGGAAGCCGCAGATGGCGATGCAAAACCATGGCAAAGGTCAGCCCGTATGCCCGACTGAAGGGATGGTCCACTTCTTCCGCCAGGGCCAGGGCTTCCCGGCTGGTTCTCAGGGCCTGATCCGGATAGCCCAGAAACCACAAGGTCCAAGAAAGATAGGAGCGGCTGGTGACACCGCCGTTTTCGCCAAAGCAGGCGATGTTGGTACTGTGCTGGCCCGGTTCGTACAGCCGGACCGCGCGCTCCAGGTGTTTGCGCGCCTCGACGAATCGCCCCTGCCAGAACAAAGTGTTGCCCAGGGCGAAATGCGCCTGCTGGTTCTGCACCGGATCACGGCTGCGTTTTGCCATGTTCAGCAGCTTACGGGCGAGTGTTTCCGCATAGCAATTGTCCCAGCATGAACTGGCACTGGTCCAGATGCCCCAGAGGGCGTGAAAGATGTCCGGGCTTCCCTGGTGTTGCTCGCTTAAGGCAATGGCCCTGCCGAAGGCTTCGGCTGCCGCAGGGGAGGCGAAACCTTCCAGCGCACTGAAAGCCCACCCCTGGCCGATTTGCAAGTCGAATTCAAGGTGCATTCGCAGTGGACCCTGGGGTAACCGGTCGGCCGACTCAAGGCCGGCACGCAGATGCATGAGGGTTTCGCGATAAGCGGAGTGAAGGTTGGCATGCCGGGCGGCTTCCAGCCGATAACGGACCGCCCGTTCGTGCTCTTCGGCGGCCGCCCAGTGCTGGGCGAGACTTTCTGGACTTTCGCGAACAATCTCCGGAAAACTCTCTTCGAGCACCTCGGCAATGCGGCGGTGGGTCTGCCGGCGTTCGCTACGGGGTTGGGAATGATAGGCCGCATCGTGAAAGAGCGCATGGCGAAAGGCAAACCGTCCCGGAGCGCATTCCACGATCAGGCCGGCACGCTGCAGTTGCTGGAGGGCGTCCATGAGCGGTACGTTTCCAAGCACGCTGAGTTCGGCCAGCACGGCCAGATGAAATTCGCGGCCAATGGTCGCGGCCAGGCGGGCCGTGTATCGCGTATCGCCCAGGTTATCCAGACGGGCAGCCAAAAGATCCTGCAGCGTGGCGGGCACGGTTGTCGGATCATGTGGTGCCGCTTCTTTCAGCGCCAATAAAAGTTCTTCGGCAAACAGGGGCACACCGTCAGCCCGGCTGACCACCTGTTCAAGCAGCCATGGCGCCTGATGCCCGCCATGTAGTTTAACCAGTTGCTTCACCTGTCCGTCGTTTAACGGCTCAATTCGCAGGCATTCGACCAGGGCCGGTTCCCAGGGGGGGGCGAATTCCGGGCGTGCCGTCATGAGCAATAGCAACGGTGCCGGCCGTTTTTCATGCAGAAAGCGCATCAGCAATTCCTGCGACGTCGGGTCGATCCAGTGGAGATCTTCGACGATGAGCAACACCGGCTTGCGGGTCGCCAGATCGTGCAGCAGGTCGATCAGAAAGGTCATGGTTCGCTTGCGCTGCTCCCCCGGCGACAGGGTTAACGCCCGGTAGGGAGCGGCCAAAGGCAGGGACAACAGGGACGCGAGCAGGGGGACTACCTCGTCGGTTTTTTCGGGATGCCGGGCCTCGGCATATTGCACCAAAGCGGCAAAACGAGCTTCGGCTGTATTCGCCGGGCCGATCATGAGGAGCTGTTCAAAAAGGCCTTTAAGGGGGGCGAAAGGGGTTTGACTCGATTCCGGCAGACAACGCAGTTCCCGCACTATGGCCCCGGTTTGGAGCTGAAGCCGAAGTTGATGAACCAGCCTCGACTTGCCGATTCCCGGATCACCCTGGATCAACAAAACCGGTCCTTGCCCCAGGCAGGCTTTTTGCCAGAGATCCCTCAATCGTGTGGTTTCCGCCTCTCGGCCCACCAGCGGCGTCAGACCGGCTCGTGCTTCCAGCCGATGACCGGCACCACTTTCGGCGATCAGGCGAAAGATCTCCGGTCCTTCCGCTGCGCTCGGTTGTTGGACCAGTCCATAGCTGGTCGCTTCAATGTATCCTGCCACCAGGGAATGCAAGGCCGAACTGATGAGGATTTCGCCCGGCCCGGCCAGCATGCGCAGTCGAATCGCCGTGCTGGTGGTTCTGCCGACCGTATCGGGCAATTCCGGGACGCTGCTGCTTATCACCGTTCCCGAATGCATGCCCAGTCGCAGTTCCAGCCTGTCGAAATGCCGCTGAGCAATAGCCAGGGCTGCCTGCACCGCCATGAGCGCCGCCCGTTCGCTCGCCTCGGGATAGCCGAAATAGGCCAGGAAACCGCCATCATTGGTCAGCACCACATGGCCTGAATAATCACTGATGATGTCCAGGCAACAGGCCTGTGGATCTCTTAACAACTCCAGGCTCTCATCGGGGTCATCGGTAGTGGTCGGGGTCAACGAACAGTAAAGCACCGTTACCTGGCGCCGCTCGCCGGCACTCATCGGGAGGCGCACCGTTCGGCGGCGATCCTTAAAGGACGATCCTTCCGAGAATTGTCCGTGCTGGATACATTTGGCGAGTTCACGAGTGCGCTTGTCCGGTGCCACGCCGAGTTCGTCACGGAGCACGCGACAACAGGTTTTGTATTGGCTCAACGCCGCCGCCATCTGTCCGCTACGGGCTAAAAGACGGATGATTCTTCGGTGGCCCTCTTCGTTCCAAGGCTCCATTTCGATGTAGCGCCAGGCCGATGACAAGGCCCGGTCGAAGGACCCGGCATGCTCATGGCATTGAGCCAAGCGTTCCAGCAGGACCAGCGCCCGTCGGTGCAGGGACTCCCGCTGGATTTGCAGCCAGTCCTCAAACTCCGGACAGTCCGCCAGGGTGAGTCCGGCCAGAAACTCTCCGGTGTACAGCCCGGCCATCTGTTCCAGACGTATCAGGCAGGAACAGCAGTCGGCTAGAGTGCGTACCGGCGCGCAGCTCAGCGGCGATGCCAGAAACTCAAGGACATCCACCGTGAAATCATCGCGAGGCTGAAAACATAAAAAATGGTTGTCACTCAGCAGGCAGGACTCTGTCGGGGATTTTTCTCCCAAGGCCCGTTGCAGATTCCGTAGTGCTTGACGCAAATTGCTACGGGCTGCATCGATTGCCAGTTCGGGCCAGAAGATTTCCGCCAGTTTCTGTCGTGACTGGGGTATCCCGGGTTCAACGGCCAGATAGGCCAGAAGCGCCCGACTTTTTTTCCATAGGGGATGGGGCAGGGGGGGGCCCCCTTGATCGATCTCCATCCCTCCGAGCAGGCGAAGATGGAGATGCTTTACTAGCAAACCGTCTGTCATTGGAACTCCCCAAGACGCTTGTGGGTGTTCGGCATCTCTTGCAGATATTTGGCGGGATTTTAGCAGAGGGTCAATACTATAACCGTCGGTAACGGTGCGGTGCAAGAGAATGTCCGCCTCTTTTGAACTAGACATAATGGCTGACAGTTAGAGACAAAAAAGACCTGCCCCTTGCAAACGTGGGTTATGTTGGAATATCACAAACCCCAACACAGAGCCAAAACCA
>CAZKQY010000162.1:0-4245 GCA_964555005.1 uncultured Syntrophotalea sp.
TGAACGGTACGCGTGTCGACCTCTTTGGCCGGTGGCGGCGGAACCATATGCATCGAGGCTTGCGCCAGGCAAACGACGATAGTCAAATGTGCGATCAGCGAGGCCCCCAGACCGATTTTGCGACAACGGCTCTCAGTCCGGTTGGTTTGCGCAGGCTGTTGTGACAATGATATCCTCCCGCCCGCGGGCTTTGACCTGATCGATGATTTTGATGAACGACTCAAAGGGGGCCTGTTTGTCCACTTGAAAATTGATCGCCGATTGCGGGCGGCGGTCGAGAACGGTAAGCAGTTCTGTCAAGGTCTGTTGGCCATCCTCGGCATGATAGTGACCTGCGGCGTCGATGGAAATCGTCAGCCAGTCTTTTTCCGGTCTGGCTGCCTGGGCATGATCCACTGTGGGAAGGTCGACCTCGATGGACGGCTTGATGAACACGGTCGACAGTACGAAGAAGATCAGCAGCATGAACACGACATCGATGAGCGGGGTCAGGTCGATGCCGTCTTCTTCCATCGAATCGGAAAATACGTCAAAGGACATCTCGTGCCTTCCCCTTGAGTGCAGGCGCTGCCGGAGCACAGGCCAGACGTTGCCCCGAATTACTCGGGTAGGTGGCGGCTGTCGATGGGTTGGTTCGCGCCGGAGAGTTTCCGTTCTGCTCTTCCATGGTTCGGATAGTCTGATAGCCGAATTCGATGGCTTCGATACGGAATCCCTTCAGTTTCAGTGTGAGATCGTAATAGAAAAACATGCAGGGAACCGCCACGCAAAGGCCCATGACCGTGGTCAGCAGGGCTTCCCATATCCCGCCTGCGAGCAGCCCCGGTGCCGGGGAAGTCTGTTCTGCCAGCACGCCAAAGACCTTGACCATCCCCAGTACCGTACCGAGCAGGCCCAGCAGTGGCGCGGTTACGGAAATCAGGCGTACGTAGGTCACGTGCCGGTGCACCTTCTCGAAATTGCGATGAAACAGGTAGGCAACTTCAGCACGTAAATCTTCGCTGTGGGCGCCATGAGCATGACGGATGTTGTGCACAATGTTGATTAGCGGATTGGCCAGGTTCCAGCCGTTTTCATCCACTGCTTTTCCTCCGCCGTGCAGTTTTTCCATGAAGTGTCGAAATTCCCGACCGGTGAGAAACAGGAATATACGGGTCTTAATGCTGATATAAAGGCCGTATACTGACAACATCGCCAGTATCACGCCCAGCGGCCCGGTTTGACCGAAAAACTCCATGATTGCCGTTGTTTGAAACATTTGATAGGTCACCTTTCCCGATGGGGGATTCAGGATTGAAAAACTATTTCTGCGTCTCTTGTAGCCTTTTTTGTGGTTTCCTGGCTGGTGGGGAGTATGCCTAGAAAAATGGTCAGGGTGACGACGAAGAGGTAGAAATTTCGCATCATGACGACCCCGCTCCAGCCGAATTGCAGAGCCAGATTGAAGAACAGCGTTGCCAACAGCAGTCCGAGGGCGGTCGGAAAGAAGATCGTAAACACCATCCATCTGAAGGAGCCGGACTGCAGCTTGACGACCACCATGGTAGCGATGCAGGGTGGCGAGAAAATCATGAACAGCAGCAGGGCCGCGGCATGGATCGGCGTGTAGGCGCCGTCCTGGGCCATGGCTGCCTCTGGTGCGGCGTCGCTGCGGCCCTGCTGGTAAATTGAGCCTAGCGTCGCCACCGCGCTTTCCCGGGCGGCGAAGGAGCTCAGGAATGCTACGTTGACCCGCCAGTCGAATCCGGCCGGCCGGCTCAGCGGTTCCATCGCCCGGCCTAGCATGCCGAGCAGGGAGGTGCTGATTTTTTCGTTTTTCATGGCGATTTGCAGCGACTTTCCAGTTCCGGACAGGGAACGGAGGGCTCTGTTGACGGTTTGCGCATCCGGGTCTCGTGGCTGGATGATCGAGGCCAGCTCCGGATCGTTTTTCCGCAGGTCGTTATTCAGGGCGGTTACTGCTTCCTTCGACTTGGCCAGCATGCGCCCGGTTTTGTACCGTTCGTGCAGGCGCAGGAGTTCGGACACCTCGTTGGGTTCGTCGAGCAGGGGATGGTAGCGGGTGCCCCGCGTCTGCTGGTCAAAGCTGTCCAGGGCTTGTGCGGTCTGCCGCTGGAAATCGGTCATCCTGTCTTCGGAAATCCCCGGAAATTGCAGCAGCGCGAATAGCACTACCGCCACGGCGATGACCACGGTCATGACCTTTTTGATGTACAGTCAGACCCGCTGGAAGGCTCGCAGCAGAACTCCCTTGGGGGAGGGCAGATGGTAGGCCGGCATCTCCATGACGAAGGGCGCGGTTTCCCGGTTGCGTAGCAGGGTGGCGGTCAGCAGGCGGGCTACGCACAGCGCGATGAAGAGGGTGACGGTGGAGATAAAGAACATCATGGTCCCCATCTGTCCCGGATAGAAGGCGCCGAGCACAAAGGCGTAGAAAGGCACCTTGGCCAGGCAGTTCATGTAGGGGACGGCCAGGATGGTGGCCAGGCGAGCCCGTTCATCGCCAATGCCCCTTGTCGCCATGATGCCGGGGACCGCGCAGCCGCCGGTCATGGCCCCGCCCAGCACCAGCGGCAGGGTCGACTGGCCGTGGAGGCCGTATTTGCGGAATATCCGGTCCAGAATGAAGGCCATGCGCGGCATGTAGCCCACATCCTCCAGGATGGCGATGATAGCGAAGAGGATGAAGAAGATCGGAATGTAATTAAGTAGCGCCAGCGCGCTGTTCATCATCCAGATGGCGAAATCGGTGATGACCGGCACCTCCGCGAAATTTCCCGTCGGCAGCAGCCCGGTGAGCCAGTTTCTGCCGGCAGCAAGCAGTGGCCAGGTATAACCGGTGAGCTTGTAGCCATAGACGATCGCCGCCTGGTACGTCAGGAAAATCAACAGGGCAAGGATCGGAAACGATAGCCAGCGGTTCAATACGATGCGATCTACCCTGTCTGTCAGGGTGGCCGCCCGTGGTGTCTTTTCGGTAACACACCGGTGATAGAGCGCATTTGCTTCTGCATAGCGGACTCGGGCGAGAGCCTGGTCCGGATCCGGTTCGTCGGGGGAGCAAACATCGCCGGCCAGTTGCCGCACCGTCTCCCTGTTCAAACCGATTTTGTTCAGAATGACGGAGTCTTCCTCCAGAGCCTTGATGGCCAGCCAGCGGTGGTCTATGGGGAATTGGCAGGTGATGGCGGCCGCGATGCGGTCGATGGCGGGTTCCAGTTCGTCGTAATCGATGCGGAAGGGGGAGTTTCCGGTTCGATTTCGGGCTTGCGCGATGGCCGCCAGAAGGTCGGCCTTGCCCAGGTTGCGGGCCCCGACCGTCTTGACCACTGTTACATTCAGTCGTTTGGCAATTTCGTCGGCATCGACCTGCATGCCGCGCCGGCGGGCCACATCGACCATGTTGAGCACCAGTACCAGTGGTTTGCCCAGTTCCAGTAACTGAAAGGTCAGATACAGATGGCGCCGCAGGTTGGCGGCATCCACGATGTTGACGATGATGTCCGTCCCTGCGTCCAGCAGGTAGGTTTTGGCGACCCGTTCTTCCAGCGAGCAGGTGCTGAACGCATAGGTCCCCGGTAGGTCGACGATCTCGAATTCCTCGTCCTGAATGGTCAGGGTGGTGGACTTTTTTTCCACCGTGACGCCGGGGTAGTTGGCCACGTGCTGGTTGAGGCCGCATAGCATGTTGACGATGGTTGATTTGCCACAGTTGGGTTGTCCGGCCAGAACGACGCGGGTCATCGGATGGCAACCTCCACCAGGTCCGCCTCGGTGCTACGCAGGGAAAGCAGGTACCCTTGCAGGCCGATTTCGAGGGGATCGCCCAGCGGGGCGGGGCGGAGCATGGTGACTTCGACCCCCGGTATCAGGCCCATGCTGATCAGTTTCTGTTTCAGCGGGCCGATCGCCGTGCATCTCAAAACCGTACCCCGCTGGTTCCGCCCCAGTCTCGTGAGGCAGGTGGTTTTTGGCATATTCGCATTCATTGCGGTTCCTTTGTTGGTGTGGTGTCGGGGATCATGGCAGGATATTGTCGCTTTTTTCCCGGACGATGTGCCCCGGGCCGCCGTCCATGGTGACCGTGAAGGGGACTTGTGGTTTGCTGAAGGTAAACTCGCCAGTCTGGTCAAAAGAGCTCTTGTGGAGGATCTTTCCATCCTCTGTCGTTACCCGGATGGCGGTGCCTTCGGCGGAAGAGCCGTCGGAATATTCGGCGTAACAGACGATGGTGTCTTGTTCCTG
>CAZKQY010000163.1:0-5761 GCA_964555005.1 uncultured Syntrophotalea sp.
AACTCCAAGGGTATTCAGCTCACCGCTGCCATTTCCACCTTGGTGGTGTCGATCTTCTACCTGATCCCGCAGATGGTCGGTGCCGGTGTTTTGGTTCAGCCCCTGCTAGGTCTGCCCCACTATGTCGGGGTTATCATCGTCGGCATCGTCGTTACTCTGATTGTCGCCACCGCCGGTATGGCCTCCACCACCTATGTTCAGTTCATGAAGGGCGGTTTGCTGCTGCTCTGTTCCACTATCCTGGTGATTGGTATCCTCGGTCGGGGTCTCTCTAACGACCCCAGTCAGGGCGACACCAAAGCCTATCATAATTTTCAGACCATCACGGCCAGCGTGGCCGGCGACGGCTCGCTGCTCCTGTCCGATCCCGCCTACAGTGCTCCTGCCAACTGGCAGACGGGCCATTACGGTGAGGCCGGTTTCGTTAAGTTGAACAAGGAAGGTGTTGAGACTATCTGGCAGTTCAAGCCGTCTGCTACCGGTTACAATCTGGAAGAGACCTTGAACGTTACCACCCTCGCCGACGGCACCGAGCTCTATAACGGGGCGGCCAAGGATGAAGAAAGGTTCTTTCCCGTCGGTCATATCAAGGAACTGAAGGTCGACGGTGTTGAAGTCGCAGAAACCGGCGCAGTTGGTCCCTTGGCTTTTCTGAAGGCCGTCAAGGAATCCACCATCGTGCTTTGGGGTAAGCAATATGTCAAGAACGACGATGGCGGCAAAACCTTGATCTACTACCAGAAGCCGACCACCGGTACCCGCATTTTACGCCCCGGCCTGAAGTTCAAGGTCGACAATGCTTCCGCTACCGACAAGTTCAACTTCATTTCGTTGATGCTGGCTCTGTTCTGCGGCACCGCAGCGCTGCCCCATATCCTGATTCGCTACTACACCGTACCGAGCCAGGCTGCGGCCCGTAAGTCGACCCTGGTGGCTGTCGCCTCTATCGGTTTCTTCTATGTACTGACCCTGTTCATGGGCATCGGCGCCATGACCAACGGCGTTATCAACCTCACCGACAATAATATGTCGGCACCACTGATGGCTCTGTCCTTCGGCGTTGTTCTGTTTTCAATTATTTCGTCCATCGCCTTTGCTACCGTACTCGGTACCGTCTCCGGTCTGATCGTCGCCGCTTCGGGGGCTGTTGCTCATGACCTGATGGCCAATTTCCTCAATATCAAAATGTCCGATGGCGGCATGGTTATGGCGGGTAAGATGTCTGCGGTGGTGGTCGGCATCATCGCCATCTATCTCGGCATCGTCTTCGAAGGGATGAACGTTTCCTTCCTGGTCGGTTGGGCCTTTGCCGTAGCGGCTTCGGCCAACCTGCCGGCGATTCTCATGTTGTTGTTCTGGAAAAAGACTACTGGTCCGGGCATCACCGCCGGGATCAGTGTTGGTCTGGTATCGGCCTTAGGTCTGATCTTGATCTCCCCCGACATGTGGATTCGTTACGGTCTGCTGCCTCAGGATGCACCGGTTGCTTTTAACAGCCCGGCGCTGATTTCCATCCCCCTGAGTTTTATCGCTCTGGTAGTGGTTTCCCTGATGACTCAGGATTCGATGCCAGCAACTGTCGAGGACTGAGTGGTCTGAAACCCGAGATTACTTGAAATGCTTTACTTGCGGGGTCGCTTTCTGGCGACCCCGCCTTTTCGTAGCCGCTACAGTAAATTTGTTGTCCGGTCTGGTCGGTAAAATATGTTATGCTGCCGAAGGACTATCTGTATTAGGAGAATCATGAGACGATTTCGCGTTACTTTGTTGGTCTTTTGTCTGGTACTGCTTTATCTTGGCGGCTCCGACCTGAACGCCCTGCGTAATAATTACAAAATCCAGCCGGTTTCCATCGTCGATCTGGAAGGTGGCGAACCGCCTCAGCAGTGGCTTGCCATCGAGGGGGGTTATGTCGATTTGTTGCAGGCTATTTCCACCACCGGTTCCGTTGAGGTCAGTTCTTTTTTGGTGCCGCTGAAAAGTTCCGCCGATACTCAAGACTATCGGGTGTTAATCGAAACCCACGATCCGGCCATTGTTGATGCCTTGAAAATTTATCATTTCAAGCTTGATAGTGTGGAAGAGCAGCAGCGCTACGTGCAGGAGCATCAAGAGCTCTTTTTCGGCCGTCGCGATGTATCCGGTTGGGTCATGAGTGGCCTGGTCAGCCTCAACAACCAAAATCGTCTGGCCAAGCTTAAGAGCGATTACGGTGTAGATCTGCCGGAGAATGTAATCCTGTTCAGTGAGGGCAAAGAACCGGCGCGGGTTCGAGGTTTTCTCTTTGTTGGAGTTGCTCTGCTCGGCCTGTACAAGGTTATTACCCGCTGGAAAAAACCTGCGGCACCTGTAGCGGATTAAACTTTGGTGTGGCTGTCTTGGCAGCCGACAATCGATGTTGCCACTCTTGCAACAGTTCAATAAGTGTTAACCAAGGCCAGTGACTTGTTTCCTGGCCTTTTTATGGTCGCCGGATTCGAGGTCCCTGGCAATGCTCGATGTCGATTTGAAAAAATTTCCCACGGCTACCGGTGTCTACCTGATGAAGGGGGCACAGGGCGAGGTGCTTTACGTCGGCAAGGCCAAGCAGTTGCGTAATCGGTTACGCAGCTATTTTTCCGCAACCGGTGACGGACGGGCCCACATCCGCTTTCTTATGAATCGGGTGGCGGCTATCGACACCATCGTTACCGATACTGAAAAAGAGGCCCTGCTCCTTGAAAACACCCTGATCAAAAAGTATCGTCCTCGCTACAATATCAATCTGCGGGATGATAAGACCTATGTTTCTTTGCGCATCGACCTGCGCGAAGAGTTCCCCACCCTGCAACTGGTGCGTCGAGTTAAAAAGGACGGGGCCCGATACTTTGGCCCCTATTCCTCTGCTGTGGCGGTGCGGGAAACCCTGAAGCTCATCTATCTCATCTTTCCTCTGCGTCACCACTCCCTTAAAATTTGCCGGCGTCGGGATCGTCCCTGTCTTTACTATCAGATCGAACAATGCAGCGCTCCTTGTCATGGTTTAATTAGTCCCTCGGAGTATCGGACGTTGGTCGATGGTGCCCTGACACTGCTAGCCGGCCGCGAAAGTGAGGTGCTGACTCTGCTGCAACAGCGCATGAGTAATGCTGCCGAACAATTGAATTATGAACAGGCCGCCCGGCTGCGGGATCAGATTCAGGCTATCGAACAGACAGTTGAACCGCAAAAGGTGGCCGAAGCCGGCGCTGGTGATCAGGATATCGTTGGTCTGCATCGCGAAGGCGGTGAGGTGGAGCTGGCGATTCTGTTTGTGCGGGAAGGAAAGGTGATCGGTCGTCGTAGCTACAGCCTGGAATGGCGCTTGGCCGAGGACGAATTATTGTCGTCCTTTTTGCAGGAATTTTATAGTCGTGAGGTCTTTATTCCCGATCGTCTTTTGCTACCTTTTGCTATCGAAGACAGTGAGACGCTGGCGGAGTGGCTGAGTGAGCAAAAGGGCAAAAAGGTTCAATTGCTGGTGCCTCAACGGGGAGGAGGAAGGCAACTGGTCGAGATGGCACGGCGCAACGCTGAGGAAGCCTATCGTGAACGGGGTAGCCGTCGCGAGGCGAGGCACCAGGTGTTGCGGGATATTGCCAAGAGCTTGCAGTTACGCAGCCGGCCGCAAAGGATCGAATGTTTCGACGTCTCCAATGTGCAGGGCCGCTTTAGCGTGGCCAGTATGGCGGTACTTAGTGACGGTGAGCCGGACAAGGGCGCTTATCGTCATTTTCGCATCCGCACGGTGACCGGGTCGGACGATTACGCATCCCTCTACGAAGTGCTTAAAAGGCGTCTGACCAGAGGCCTGGAAGAGGAATTGTTGCCCGATTTGATTGTTATCGATGGTGGCAAGGGACAGCTTTCGGTATTAGGTGCGGTCTTGGACGAATTGGCCTTAAGCGATCACATCGACGCCGTCGGCATGGCCAAAAGTAGGGTCTGTAGCAATGTGCGCGGTAAATTGGTGGAGCGCAGCGAGGAGCGGTTCTTTCTGCCCGGCCGCAAAAATCCCGTAATTCTACGCCAGGGATCGCCGGCCCTGTTCATGCTGGAACGGTTGCGCGACGAGGCGCACCGCTTTGCCATTACCTATCATCGTAAACTGCGTCGCCAGTCGACCTTACACTCGGTTCTGGAAGATATCCCCGGCGTTGGCGCCCAACGGTGTAAAGCTTTGTTGCGTCATTTTGGCAGTTTGAAGAAGGTTAAGCAGGCGACTCGGCAGCAGCTGGAGGAAACGCCCGGAGTTCCTAAAAACCTGGCCGCGCGTATTTTCGCTGCCTTTCACCCGAAGCCGCCGGCAGAATAATTCCGCTGGCATCCGGCCCTTGCCTGCAACCTCCCATTAATTCACTTTCCCCTGGTTGGCGCCCGGCCGCTAATTTCGTTCAGTTTCCGTAACCGTTGCCGCAATTCATCACTCAACATGCCCGGAGCAAAACGCCAACCCCAGTTGGTCTCAGGCTTTCCGGGGCGGTTCATGCGGGCGCTGTCATCCAATTCCAAAACATCCTGTAGCGGGATAATACAGGTTTCGGCTACGCTGGTCATGGCCGCATGGATCAGATCCCAGGGCATGTTCGGAGCTCGGTGTCCCAAATAATCGGCGACCTGTTGTTGGGTTTTGGTGGACAGGTTCTGCCACCAGCCCAGGGTAGTGGAATTGTCGTGGGTGCCGGTATAGACGACACAGTGGCGGGGCAGATTGTGCGGCAGATAGGGGTTGTCCGGTCCGGAGTCGAAGGCGAACTGGAGAATTTTCATGCCCGGCAGACCGAACCGGTCGCGTAAAGCCTCCACGGCCGGAGTGATGATTCCCAGATCCTCGGCAATCAGCGGCAGCTTGCCGAATTCGAGGTGCAGACTGGTAAACAGCTCAGCTCCGGGGACCGGCATCCAGGTGCCGTTGATGGCCGTCGGTTCCTCCGCTGGTATGGCCCAGCAGGCCTCAAAGCCGCGAAAGTGGTCGATGCGCAGCAGGTCGGTCTGAGCCAGGGTCCAGCGCAGGCGGGTTTTCCACCAGGCAAAGTCATTTTTCGCCATGCGTTCCCAGCGATACAGGGGGTTACCCCAACGTTGTCCGGTGTCGCTGAAATAATCAGGAGGTACGCCGGCCACAAGGGTCGGTTGGCCTTCTTGGTTGAGTTGAAAGAGTTCCGGATGGCTCCAGACATCGACCGAATCGAGGGCGACGAAGATCGGCAAATCGCCGAGCAGGCGGATGCCTCGGTGGTTGGCATATTCTTTTAAGGCAAACCACTGCTCGTAAAAGACAAATTGGGTATACCGCTGATCCAGCAATTCTGCGGCCAATTCCTCCTTCCAAAAGGCCAAAGCCTGCGGTTGGCGTTGCCGAATCTCCCGCGGCCAGTTATCCCAGCTCACTTTCTTAAACTGTCCGCGTAAGCTTTGAAACAGGGCATAGTCGTCGAGCCAGCCGGCCTGCTCGGTGCAGAATTTGATAAACGCCTGTTGCCTTTGCCGGTTGCCTGTACTGCGAAAGGTGCGGGCGGCTTTGTGCAACAGCCGTGTCTTGAAACTGCGTACAAAACGGAAATTAACCAGACCTTCCTCCATGCTGACCCCGGCGATGTCCGTGGGATCAAGGTCGCCGACCTCCACCAGACGTTCCAGGCAGATTAGCAGTGGATTGCCGGCAAAGACCGACAAAACACTATAGGGCGAGTCCCCGTACCCGGTCGGGCCCAGGGGCAGGATCTGCCACAGGCTATGGCCG
>CAZKQY010000164.1:0-3431 GCA_964555005.1 uncultured Syntrophotalea sp.
GGCTCGGTTGCCGCAGGGGGTTTGTGGTTCACGGTCTGGACGGTATGGACGAAGTGACCTTGACCGGCCCGACCCGGGTGGCTGAAATCAATCGGCATACGGTGCGTCTTTATACCGTCGAACCGGAGGATTATGCCCTGACACGTTGCAAACTGAGTGCTCTGCAAGGAGGCGACGCGGGGCGCAACGCTGAGCTAATTTTGGCGGTGCTGCAAGGTGAGCAGGGGCCACGCAGAGATGTGGTATTGTTGAATAGCGCCTTTGCTCTCCTGGCGGCAGGCAAGGCGGAGGATGTTCGGGTTGGTATCGAGCAGGCAGCCGAGGCTATCGATAGCGGCCGGGCATTGCTCAAGCTCAATGATCTTATCAGGATGACCAACCAGTGATACTCGATGAAATTCTTGAACATAAATTCATTGAGGTCCAGGATCAGCGCCGGCTCATGCCATTGGTTATGCTGCAGGAGCGTATTGAACTGAGGCCCGCGCCCCGTGGTTTCGGAGCTACTTTGCGGCGACAGGCGGCTGTCGGCACGGCAATTATTGCCGAGGTTAAGAAGGGCTCGCCTTCCAAAGGTATTATTCGTGCCGATTTCGATCCTTGTGATATTGCCCGGCGTTATCAGGCCGGAGGCGCTGCCTGTCTGTCCATATTGACCGATCAGCGGTTTTTCATGGGTTCATTGGCTTACTTGGAAGTGATCGCCGAAATTGTCTCCCTGCCATTGTTGCGCAAGGACTTCGTTATCGATGCTTATCAGATTTATGAAGCCCGTGCTGCCGGTGCCGATGCGGTGCTGTTAATTGCTGCTGCTTTGGCGCAAAATGTTCTGAGCGATTTGGTTTCGTTGGCGGCGGATCTGGATCTGGATGTTTTGCTCGAGGTTCACAATGAGGATGAATTGCAGCGGGCATTGGAATTACCTGTGGAGCTGATTGGCATTAATAATCGGGATCTTAAAACCTTTCATACCGATCTGGCAGTCACCGAGCACTTGTTGCCGCTGGTTCCTGCGGATCGTTTGGTCGTGGCTGAAAGTGGTTTACGCTGCCGGGCCGATATCCGACGTTTACAGCAGGCTGGAGCCGGAGCCTTTTTGGTTGGCGAAAGCCTGATGCGAGAAACAGATTTCGAACAAAAGCTGCAGGAGTTGCTGCACGACTCATTCTGATCTTAGGGTTTTTAGATTCTTTGCCAAAGATCAAAGCTCTACAGGAGAATTGAGTGCAGTCCAAGATTTTGTTGCACGATTCCCGATGAGGGGCATCAGCGCGCCATTTTGTTCAATTTGTCCGGTCATGTCCATTTTGACAGGTCTTTATATGAAGCCTATTTGGGTGGCCAGTTAGAGGGCTACGTTTATTCATAAAGAATATTGCCGCGTCACTGGCCAAATTGTCTCAGGTGAAGTAATGGTTTGCACAGAAAATATGGCACAAATGGTAATCCCTCGAGTCAAGATTTGCGGCATCACCTCTGTCGAGGATGGTTTGCATGCCGCCCATTGTGGGGCAGACGCCCTGGGTCTGGTCTTTTATGCTAAAAGCCCCCGCTGTGTTACTGCCGCGCAGGCTCGACGAATCGTCGCTGCTTTGCCGCCCCTGGTGACCGCTGTTGGCCTGTTTGTCAATCAGCCGGCGCAGGAAATTGCAGATATTGCTCGTTTCTGTGGTCTCGATGTGTTGCAGTTGCATGGCGACGAAACACCTGAACAGTGTCAGTTGCCGCCCTGGCGAGTGATTAAGGCTTTGCGGGTTCGGGATGAGCAGAGCCTGGTCGACTTTGCCGATTACCGGGTCAGCGGCATGTTACTCGATGCTTGGCAGATCGACAGTTATGGTGGCACCGGCCATCGCTTTAATTGGCAACTGGCCGTACAGGCGGCGCAGCAACGGCCGATTATTCTGGCCGGTGGGCTTACCCCGGCCAATGTGGCGGAAGCGGTAAAGACGGTGTGTCCTTACGCTGTCGACGTCTCCAGTGGTGTGGAAATAGCCCCTGGTCGCAAGGATCCCGATCTAGTGGCGGCATTTATTCGCAACGCCAAATATTTTACGGAGTAGTTTATGTATTCATATCCGGATTCAAATGGGCATTTCGGCCCTTTCGGTGGTCGCTATGTGGCTGAAACTTTGATGCCGTCCCTCGAAGAACTGGAGCAGGCTTATCGGGAAGCTCAGAGCGATCCGACTTTTCAGCAGGAATTCGAGTATTATCTGCAGCAATATGTCGGTCGGCCCAGTCCGCTTTACTATGCGCGGCGCTTGAGCGACCATCTTGGTGGTGCCAAAATCTATCTGAAACGGGAAGATCTCAATCATACCGGTGCCCACAAGATCAACAATACCGTAGGTCAGGCTTTGCTGGCGCGGCGTATGGGCAAAAAACGGGTGATTGCCGAGACCGGTGCCGGTCAGCACGGGGTGGCGACGGCCACGGTGGCCGCCCTGTTCGGTATGGAGTGCGAGGTCTTTATGGGCACCGAAGATATTCGTCGCCAGAGCCTCAATGTGTTTCGTATGAAGTTGCTCGGCGCCAAAGTGACGGCGGTGACCAGCGGTACGGCGACCCTCAAAGATGCCATGAATGAGGCCATTCGCCACTGGGTTACCAGAGTAAGGGACACCTTTTACATTATCGGCACAGTAGCCGGGCCGCACCCCTATCCGGTCATGGTGCGGGACTTTCAGTCGGTGATTGGTCGCGAAACCCGTAGCCAGATTCTGCAGGTCGAAGGCCGCCTGCCCGATTACGCTGTGGCCTGTATCGGCGGCGGTTCTAATGCTATGGGGTTGTTTCATCCATTTTTAGGGGATGAAAGCGTGCGATTGCTTGGTGTTGAAGCCGCCGGGCTCGGAGTCAATAGTGGAAAGCATGCTGCCAGTATCGGTGCCGGTCGCGTCGGCGTGCTGCACGGTAACAAGACCTACTTGCTACAAGACGAGCATGGCCAGATCAAACATGCTCATTCTATTTCCGCCGGCCTCGATTATCCCGGGGTCGGTCCGGAACATGCGCATCTCCATGAGCTCGGTCGCGCCGAATATCAGGCGATTACCGATGCTGAAGCCCTGGACGGTTTTCAGGCGCTGACTAAGTTTGAAGGGATTATCCCCGCTCTGGAGAGCGCCCACGCTATAGCCCAGGTGATTAAGCTGGCTCCGACCTTACGCCGGGACCAGTTGGTAGTAGTTTGCCTGTCCGGGCGTGGCGATAAGGATATTCATACCGTGGCGGAGGCCATGGGCGTGGAACTAAACTAATAGGACCTCATAATGAAATTTGCCGAACTGGATTTACCGCAATCGGTGCTTAAGGGCGTCGAGGCGGTGGGATTCACCGAGCTGACCCCGGTTCAGGAAGAATCAATTCCGCTGGCCTTGGCGGGCAAGGATGTCGCCGGTCAGGCCCAGACGGGTACCGGTAAGACG
>CAZKQY010000165.1:0-2368 GCA_964555005.1 uncultured Syntrophotalea sp.
TTCACCAGCCACCAGCCACCAGCCACCAACGATCAGCCTTCAGCCGTCAAATAATCATGATAAAGTCGATAAATTTCATCAGCATAAACAACAAACAGCACCCTTTCCAGACTGGCGTCCTGTTGCAGAAAACCTTTTACGGTATCCACCGCAATAGCACAGGCCTTTTCCGGAGGATAACCGTAAACCCCACAGCTGATCGCGGGTAAGGCAACCGTTTTCAGACCATGAGCTGCTGCAAGCTTCAGACTGTTTTGATAACAGGCCGCCAGGAGCTGCGGATCCTGTGGCCGCTGGCGATAAACGGGGCCGACGGTATGAATAACATGACGTGCCGGCAACCGATAACCAGCAGTGATTTTGGCTTGACCCGTCTGGCAACCGTTTAACGTTTTGCACTCAGCCAGCAGTTGCGGCCCCGCCCCTCGATGAATAGCCCCGTCCACCCCGCCACCACCGAGCAGGGAACAGTTGGCCGCATTAACGATGGCGTCCACTTGCAGACAGGTAATATCACCCTGCAGCAATTCCATACGGCCGAAGATTTCATGTTTCATAGAATCCTCCTCTGCCTGTTTGTAGGGCTCCTGGAAACCTCTTCAGCAATGGCTGCCACTGATGGGAAGAATATCTGGCCAAGGCTAATGGATCTGAATGGTCATTAAGGATGCAAATGCCGGTTGCTGTCTCCATTAACAACCTTGCGCCGCCCTGTCTACCGCCTGCTGCCAGCAGCCCGGCAGATCCAGCGATTTCATAAGATCGGGCAGGTCCTCTGACAGTTCGCTTTGTCCCGCTATAATATCCACCGCAGCACCGGGCTGCCAAGCGACGGATTCACTTAATTCGGCATCCTGCACCAGTTCGGTACCACCGTCATGAAAAAACCCGAAAGGGTTGCCCTGCCTAAAAAAGATTAAAGCCACATCCTCGGCGGAAGAGACCCGCAAACAACCGTTAAAACGATCATTCTTCAAGGTATGCAACAGATGGGGAATATCCAGTAATTGCAACTGCTGAGCGGCAAACAGTATCTCCCCTCTAATCACCCCAAACAGTTGCAAAGCCAAAGGCTTTGAGAGGTAATAGATGCAAAGCAAAGTATCTCCGGACAGGGAACGGTCAAAGATTCGGACAAAAGCCTCCTGCTCGGCTAAGTGCTCACCCTCACCGTCAAAACGCACCGCCACCAACTGACCGCCAACAAACAAAACCACTCCGCGACCATACAGACCCCTGCAACTCAAATACCCGGAAAAGCGCCCCGTCTGAAGCTTGTGCATAGTCTCCAGCCAGTTCATGCGCACCGGATTGAACTCATTCTTGATCAATTTACCCCGCGGCAACCACATTCTTTACATACACCTTTCTGAACCGTGATATATAAATTCTACTACGTTCCGCTACATGCAGGAACTTGCCGGATCAGCCGTTCTTCCCGATAACGCCATGCAGGGGATCCACTCCACGGCGTTAGAGTTTTTGCGAATGCATCAAAGATTAATCACCTGTCAGGCCGATTCCTCCAATTGCAATCTTTCCCATTGCCGATAGGAACTCTCGACCTCACCCTTTATTCGGGCATGCTGATCACTAATCTCCCGCCAGCGGCCAGCGTCCTGATAGAGGGTCGGGTCGGCCATGGCCGCCTCCAACCCAGCCAATTCCTGCTCCTGGGCTTCGATGCTCTGCTCAATTTCAGCCAAGTCCTTCTGCCGACGGCGCTCCTGCCGCTTAAACTCTTTACGTTCGGCATAAGAAAGCTGGTTCTCATTGGCCGTCTGCGCTTCGCTGTTTGGCACTTCATCCGCCGCCTGTTCAACCCGAAGAGCCGAATGACTATCGTCGCCGACCGCCGCCTTGACTCGCAAAAAATCTTCGTAGTTACCGAGATGAGAGGTAACCTCCCCCCCGGCAACTTCCAGTACCCGGGTCGCCAAGGCATCGACAAAGTAGCGGTCGTGGGAAACAAAGACCAGGGTGCCGGGAAAACTGCGCAGTGAAGCCAGCAGAACCTCTTTGGACTGCAAATCCAGATGGTTGGTCGGTTCATCCAGCAGCAGCAGGTTGGCCGGCCGCAGCAGCAGCAGAGCTAAGGCCAGGCGGTTGCGCTCACCTCCGGACAATACCTCGACCGGCTTGTACACATCATCGCCGGAGAACAGAAACGAGCCGAGGATATCCCGTACCCGAGGAACCATATCAAAAGGCGCAGCCGCGGTGATCTGCTCGAGCACGGTATTGCTACCGTCCAGGATTCGCGCCTGATCCTGGGCGAAATAAGCTTGCAGCACCTGATGACCTTCGTTGCGGGCCCCCTGCCGCGGCTGCTCCACCCCGGCCAATAAACGCATCAAGGTCGACTTGC
>CAZKQY010000166.1:0-3005 GCA_964555005.1 uncultured Syntrophotalea sp.
TCGGCATAGCGAGCCTGTTTGATAACCACCTTGCCAAAATGGGTAAAGAGCACCCCGTTGCGAGCATTACGGGTCGGCATCACGCAGTCAAACATGTCGACTCCCCGGGCCACCCCTTCCATGAGATTTTCCGGCGTGCCGACCCCCATCACGTAGCGGGGCTTATCGATGGGCAACAGGGGCAAAGCCGCTTCCATCATATCATACATGACGCTGGCTTCTTCACCGACGGACAGACCTCCTAAAGCATAACCGTCGAAACCGATTTCCTGCAACTCTTCAACACTTCGCGCCCGCAGATCGGCATGCATCCCCCCTTGCACAATACCGAACAGTGCGGCACCATCATCACTGCGACGAGCTTCCTTGCAGCGCCGGGCCCAACGGCCGGACAAGGCAGTAGAAGCAGCGACGTAATCACGGCTCGACGGATAGGGAATGCACTCGTCGAACGCCATGATAATATCGGCGCCGAGGGCTTCCTGTACGGCGATAGATAGCTCCGGTGTCAACATATGGCTGGAACCGTCGATATGGGACTGAAAGCGCACCCCTTCCTCGGTGATTTTGCGCAGCTTGCCGAGGCTGAAGACCTGAAACCCGCCGCTGTCGGTGAGAATCGGCCGGTCCCAGTTCATGAACTGGTGCAAACCACCAAGACGCGCGACCAATTCGTGTCCAGGGCGTAAAAATAGATGGTAGGTATTGCCGAGAATAATCTCGGCCCCTTCCTCCTTAAGGGTCTCGGGCAGCATCCCCTTAACGGTGCCGAGAGTACCCACGGGCATAAAGACCGGCGTTTCGATGGTGCCCCGCCGGGTCTGAATGCGACCGCGCCGAGCCTGGCTGTGAAGATCTTTATGTAATAGCGTAAAACCGAAGGAACTCAATGACGGTACCTTATATAATCAGCATGCAATCGCCATAGCTGAAAAAACGAAAGCCCTCAGCTGCCGCCCGACGATAAGCTGCCAATATCGACTCACGGCCGGCAAAGGCCGATACCAGCATCAACAGGGTCGAGCGGGGCAGATGAAAATTAGTCAGCATGGCGTCAACGGTACGAAACCGATAACCGGGATAGATAAACAGGTCGCAATTGCCCGACCCTGCCTGCAACAAACCCTGATCGTCGACGGCGTATTCCAGGGTTCGGGTACTGGTGGTTCCCAGAGCAAATATGCGGCGTCCTCCGGCACGGGCTTGATTGACCGCAACCGCAGTGGCGGACGGCACCGTAAAGTGCTCGGCGTGCATGCGGTGTTCACGAATATTATCCACACGCACCGGCAAAAAGGTGCCGATTCCGACATGCAGGGTCAGTGGATGAATCTCCACCCCCTTGTTACGTAACTGCTGCAGAACCTCTGGCGTAAAATGCAACCCGGCCGTGGGTGCGGCTACCGCTCCGGCATTTTGCGCAAAAACCGTCTGATAGCGCTCTTTGTCAAGAGGGCTGTCGTCCCGGCGGATATAGGGCGGCAGCGGAATGCGGCCGATCTCTTCGATCTGCTGCAGAAAGTCGCCTTCACAGACAAACTGGACATGCTTATATGGCTCTTCGCCGCCGTCTACCACGGTACCGGTCAGGGTACCGCCAAGGAGCAGCCGGGTTCCCACTCGAGGACCCTTAGAAGCCTTGGTCAGACAGACCCAGACCTCTTTAGTCCCTGCCAGACGCCGTACCAGCAGCACCTCGACCTTGCCGCCGGATTCCTTGTAGCCAAGTAGTCGCGCCGGAATAACCCGCGTATCGTTGATAACCAGCACATCGCCAGACTTAAAATAATCGACGATGCCGCTAAACCCGCCGATGGTCAAGCTGCCAGTCTCACGATTAAGAATCATCAACCGCGACCCGGTCCGTTCAGCCAGAGGCTCTTGGGCAATCAGTTCTTCAGGCAGCTCAAAATCAAAATCGCTCAAGTGCATAAAAGGTGATCCAAAGGCTGTCAACTGGCAGCAAATACGGGCTTAATCAAACATAGATTAGTGGACAAAGTCAATGCTTTTCCCGCCCTTGGCAAAGGCTGAAATCAGCCCGCAGAGGAGCCAAAAGGGACAGTGCACAACAGGGTGTTATATTCATAAGGTTACAAGCAGAGATCGTCACTATAGAGGACGACCTTGCTTCAACCTCGAACCAGGTAGACCAGCAACAATCAGACAACCGTCAATAACAGTTCCATGCCCTTCCCTTCAACTCTGGCTCAGTGCGGCCTGCGTGGCGGGCTATGTTAAGCCTTGCCTCGACCCCTGTCAAGGGCCCTGCCCCGCCGCCCCCGAGAGAACTCGATAGTCGCAGGGCGATTACCGCGTAACAGAGCCTCGTCCCCTTCACGGCCGCAACGTTGCAAAGCCTCCCGCACTGCGGCACGATTCTCGGGTAGATGCGAAAGCAACAGAGCTTTTTGCAGCCGACGCTCCCGATCAGATCGGGGCACAGGCACCGCTGCGCCGCTAAAAGGGTCACAACCGGTGTGATAGATGCAGGTAGATAAAGTACCGGGGGTCGGCGTAAATTCCTGTACTTGTTCGACCTGCATCCCCAAACGGCGTAACAACAGGGCCGTCTCGAGCATATGTTCCAAAGTTGAACCGGGATGACCGGCGATCAGGTAGGGCACCACACTCTGACGTTTGTCGCAACGCCGGCTATGTTCTCGAAAGCAAGTCAGAAAACTCTCGAATACCGCCGGGCCGGGCTTGCGCATGATACGGGTTAACTCTGCGCACAAAGACTCAGGAGCAACCTTGAGCAAACCGCTGACATGCTCGGCAATGAGTTGCCGCTGGTAATGGGGCTGTTTTTGCAACAGATCAAGGCGCACCCCAGAGGCGATAAACAAGTGACGAACCCCCTTGATAGCCTGCAAACGTTTCAGCAAGTGCACCGCCGCTCCATCATCGACCTGCAAATGCGGACAGGGTTCGGGAAACAAACAACCGTCCCGACGACACTGTCGCCGAGCTTCAGCATTGCCGCAGCGCATGCCATACATGTT
>CAZKQY010000167.1:0-5734 GCA_964555005.1 uncultured Syntrophotalea sp.
TCTCAATGACAGCCCCTTTTCATTTCATCTGCTTTATTCCGCAATTTACCTCCAAGGTGACTCTGATAGAGGAGTCTAGGAGCCACCACTTCAATTGCCTTTCCCTCTTGCCCCTATTTTGCATAAATTAACGATCATCGACTTTTGGTTGCTCGTCAGAAACGACAGTACACTTTGCCTGCTCCTCTGCATAAAATACTGCGAAATGGTCGGCAGTCATGGGTCGACCAAAGTAAAAACCTTGACCTTCGTCGCAGCGCTGGGATTGCAGAAAATCGAGTTGTTGTTGCGTTTCTATGCCCTCGGCCACGACCCGGTGCTTGAGACTTCTACCCATCGCTAGAATAGCGCTGACGATAGCCTCGCCATCATTATGGTTAATGTCTTTCACGAAAGACTGGTCGATCTTAAGTTCATCGATGGGGAAATGTCGCAGATAACTCAGGCTGGAATAGCCAGTGCCAAAATCATCGATAGCTATTTGTATATCAAAATCTTTGAAAGCGTGCAAGATTGCCATCGTCGGTTTCGTGTCGTACATAAGCACGCTTTCGGTCAACTCGAGTTCGAGTTTGTGTGAAGCCAGACCAGTTTCATTGAGAGTCGTATGGACTCCGTTGAGAAAGTCCTTGTCGCGTAACTCCTTTGCCGAGATATTGACCGCAACACGTTCAAGTTTTAAGCCGGCATCTAACCAGGCTCGAGTCTGACTGCAAGCTTCACGTAGCACCCACTTGCCGATGGGCAAAATGAGGCCGCACTCTTCGGCAATGGGTATGAACTCTGCCGGAGAGACGAGCTGACCGTTGGGCCGTTGCCAACGAATTAGAGCCTCGGCACCGGTAATAACGCCGCTCTCGAGATTAACCTTTGGTTGATAATGCAACAAAAACTCGCGTTTCTCGATCGCCTGGTGTAGCGCCATCTCGATGGATTGGCGCGTAACCGCACGGACATTCATATCTGGAGTGAACACCTGGTAATTGTTTCGCCCCTTTTTCTTGGCGTGATACATGGCGGTGTCGGCATTTTTAAACAACGTCTCAATGTTTATGCCGTTATCGGGGTAGATGCTGATGCCAATGCTCATGGTAACATGGAGCAGATGGTCGCCTACCATATGCGGCCGGACCATGTCTTTGATTAAATTTTCGGCGATGTGCACAACGTCCTGCACCTCACCAACTTCGGGCAGCAGCACTATAAATTCGTCGCCCCCCTGGCGGCTGACGGTATCGGAAAGGCGGACGCTCGCTTGCAGACACTTTGCGACTGATTGCAATAACTGATCACCGACCTCATGCCCGAGGGAATAGTTAACGTTCTTAAAGTTGTCGAGATCCAGATACAGCAGGGCCACCTTATGGCCATAACGCTTCGCAAACACAATCGACTGGGCCAAGCGGTCAAACAGCAATACTCGGTTCGGCAAACCCGTAAGAAAGTCGTGTTCGGCCATATATGATATCCGCTCGTTGGCCCGCAAGGCGGCCTCAGCCATGGTCTGCGCTCGGTCCACAGCAACCATGAGACGATCGTTCGCTTCCAGTAATTGGTCCTTGGTCATTTGCTGGGCTCGCAGGGCCGCCTCTTGTCGCGCGTCGGCCGCCTCTTCTCGCGCGTCGGCCGCCTCTTGTCGCTTATCAGCTGATCCTTCTCGCGCGTCGGCCGCCTCTTGTCGCTTATCAGCTGATCCTTCCCGTACGTCGGCTGCCTCTTGTCGTTTATCGGCAGCCTCTTGTCGAACGTCAGCGACTTTTTCCCGTGCGTCAACTTCTTCATACGCAAGGACCACCGCTTTGTTTGCATCAAGTGACTGTTTAGTCGCTACTTTTTGCCGAGTGCATTTCTTGATTTTCTTCATTGTTCAAACTTTGTCAAAAAGATAAAGTAACTCATAACAAGACATAAAGTTTTACAGAACCTCCAGATCGCAATGCAGAGCGCCGCAAGCATTAATGGCCTAGAAGATGGCGATCAAGTCGCGGGAGTGGCGGCTATGGTGTTGGGACCTTGGACCATGTTGTCGAAGTTTAAAACCAAACTCAGGGAGTTACAGTCTTTGACCTTATCTGCGTTCATTGGCGTCCAATTGGGTTTTGCATTTGTTGTATCAGAGAAAAATTAAAATCGAATTGGACGCGTATAAAACCTAATACTGCGCATTCGCAGATCAGGCAAAAGCCGGGTCTGAATTTATTCAATTGCAACGTTACAGGCATAACTAATAAGTATTCTATTCGCTGCCGTTGTTCATCTTCGATAAAAAAATATTTCGATTGTAATTGAATTAATCTGTTTGGTTTGGCTGGCATACCTGCAATAGGATAAGGCAGGGAGTCGCCATACGAGTAAGCGGCAGGCGTTCCCCGGATGGATGAGTTCGACAGCTTGAGCCGTATTCTTGCCAGAACCCCTGAGATGGAGAAGTTTTTCACCGCACCCCGGAATTTTGACTCATCGTAACCAAAGATACATTTCGACGCACAAATCAATACTTCAATGACTTCGTTTCCGATTATGCCGTTCCCCTGTTGCTTTTATCGTAGAGACAAAAATCGGAATGGAGACCATTTAACCTTATTGGTTTTATGAAGGTTACCATATAATTTAAAAACCTAAAGATAGAAGCTTTAAATAAACGAGAAGACTTCAGGGGGAAGGGGCATCGGTGTCAGGCTTGCGGGCTCACTCCTATGCCTTAATTATTCCAAAATTAGTAGCTTAACAAATGCGGGTACTTCATTTGTTTGGTATCGGGATTTATTGCGCTACAATTGACCTGTCAGTCCCGATCCTGCTCCCCCGCAAGCCCCTGCACTCTGCCGACCTGACTGTCCTCCAACCTGACCTTAATCCCCCGGGAATGAAAGGGGGACTTGGTCAAGAGGTCCTTGACGATCCCCTTGGTCAGCCGACCTGACCGCTGATCCTGCTTAAGAATGATCACTACGGCAAGCCCGGGAGTGATCTCCGCTATGTTCTGTCCATTCATCGATTCGACTCGTCTCATGTTTGTGGTTAAATGCGGGTTCGATATTCCTCAATCCTGGCCTAATCAACCTGCTTCTTGGCGTCTCAGAGGTTGAGGTCATTATTCAGGCACCATTTGCGTAGCAGCTCTTCAATCTGTTGCTGTTCGTAAACATGCCAGTGGTCGAGGAGCTGCAGGCGGCGCATCAGATCCTTTACATTGCGAAAGGCCCCGGAGCGGGTAAAGATCGCCTGGACCTGCGGCACCTCCGATTGAGCGTGGTCATTGAAGAACTTGAGAATTAGTCCCTTGCCCGGATCGAGGTCTTGCTTGCGGGGGATGGGGAGATAGTCGGGGTCCTTATCGGCTTCGGGGGGGATCAGGTTGAATCCGAGTTCAACGGAAGCCACAAAGACCTTGCCGGTGACCCGGTGGACCATCGCGCTGCGGTCGCCGGGTTGCCCGTTGCTGATGTAATTAAAAGCATCTTCTATCGCGTCGTAGGACATAATTGGTTCCTTAGGGGTGAAATTCTGCTACTTGGTTCCGAGTTGTAAATCCTACCACGCCTTGAAAATTTAGGAAGAAAAAGAGCAGGCAGACCAAGACCAGGAGGTAGAGTAGGCTTAAGACCAGCGGTGTCGGTTACTTTCTTATTATGGCGAGCCCTGAATTTATCCTGCCCCCGAACTTTCCAATGAATCTTTTTCAGGGCCCTCTTGCCTTAAATGCCAACTTCTTATATATTAATAAACATATACAAGGGAGATCACAATGGAATTTCTTTGGCTTATCGGGATTTTCGTCATCTGGTTCGTGTTCAACCGCTGGGTTTTGCCCAAATTTGGTGTGCGCACCTGACTTTCTAACACTTGTAACCTTCCCGTGCGGGAGGAGAAAAAGAATGCGTCGGACGAAGACAAGAAGGGATCCTGAGTAGGTCCTGTTTTGTTGTCGCGAATAATGAGGTAACTCCCCCTGAATGTTTCAGAGGAAGATCAATCAGGGAGAAGCCCCCTCAAAGTTGTTTTAACGAAGGATGCGCAAATGGTCTATTTTCTGTGGTCTTTGGCTGTGCTTCTGGTGCTGTCGGGTATCGTCGGGATGATATTGCCGGCGCTGCCGGGCTCTCCGCTGCTGTTTGCCGGATTGCTGTGCGCCGCTTGGGCGGAAGATTTTGCCTATGTGGGCTGGCGCACCCTGACTCTGCTGGGCTGCCTGGCGGTGTTGGCCTGGCTGGCCGACTTCATCGCCGGAGCCTTTGGTGCCAAGCGATTCGGGGCTTCCAACAGGGCCATGTTCGGCGCCGCCATCGGTGCGCTAGTCGGTCTTTTTTTTGGCATACCGGGTCTTTTGCTGGGTCCTTTTCTCGGTGCCATGGCCGGTGAGCTCACCGCTCGGGCCGATTTGCAGGCCGCGAGCCGGGCCGGAATCGGAGCATTTCTCGGTCTGATCTTGGGCACCGCTGCCAAAATGGCCCTGGCCTTTGCCATGATCGGAATTTTTCTGACGGTTCGGCTGTTTTGACGCAGAAGCCGAAGAGGGAGCGCGGCCTGATATACCAGACCTGTTGCAGCATGTACTCATCTGTGGGGTAAACCGATGCAACATCTTTCGCAATGATGCTGATCGGCAGCGCTTTCTTCAGAGGTTTTCAAGCCTTCATATTTAGGCTGGCACGGATTGCCTCGCCATCTAAAAACTTCGATAGTAGACCTTATTGTTTCCTCCAGCGTTGAAAATACTTCGATTGCCGGTAAACTCAAAGCAGTTTTACCGGGAATTTGGAGTATAAAGCCTACGCATTTTGACAAATACGAATGCACATGCGACATAAATACCGGCGGCTAATGGCCGAATTAACCCTCGTTTTGTTTATCAGAGCAGCCGTCACAAGGCAGCATCATTCAGCGGAAACACAGCATAAAAATGATCCCATATAAGGCTTTAAATAGCCTACACCAGACGGTGATTTCCAGGAGAAAAAGATGAAATCCACCTATCTTCTGTTGGTCATGTTGCTATTTTGCCTGCCTCATCGGGCTGACGCCAACAGTGCACTTCCGGACGTTTTTTATCAGGTGAAAAACTGGCGGGTTCTCGGTTCCGGGTCCCATTATCTCGATCTTGGGGTCGGAGGATTTGATGTGATTGAAGAATACCAAGGTCACGCATCGGGTGCCGCACGGATCGAATTACGTGTCGGAAACAAACTGTGGTTTGTCGGCCCAGTCTTTGGTGTGCTTGCCAATACCGATGGCGGTTGGTTCAGCTATGGTGGCATTTATGCCGATATCGAAAATAAAAACATTGTCATCACCCCACAGCTTTCCATCGGGGAATATAAAGAAGGGGCCGGTAAAGATCTTGGCGGCACATGCCAGTTTCGTTTTGCGGTTGGGTTGTCCTGGCAGTTCGTTAACCGTGCTCGTCTCGGTTTGCAACTGGCGCATATCTCCAACGCCGGTCTTGATGACCACAACCCGGGTGAAGAAGATATTCTGATGACTTTCGGGTGGCCCTTTTAATAACTCGACCAATTATCACATGCGAATCTGAAAACAACACATGAAAACCGTAGTGTCGTCAAGCCCTTCCACTTCAAACCTTTCATCTCTACCTGCCCATTAGCCAACGGCCGACAAGTTTCTCTAATCAAACAAGATGGCATCGTAAAAACTAAAACTCTTGTAACTAGTTGTAATCATGCAAAAAATAACAAGTTTCCACTTTTCATTTTTTCGGTTTTGTGGTAAATTT
>CAZKQY010000168.1:0-9430 GCA_964555005.1 uncultured Syntrophotalea sp.
CTCACGAATTTTTTCCAGCTCGGACTTGATAGTCACGACCTGCCGAGTCAATTCGATATCGTTAGACTTGGACCCCATGGTATTGGCCTCACGGTTCAGTTCCTGAACCAAAAAATCCATCTGCCGGCCAACAGGCTCCTCGCTCTCAAGAAGCGTTGCAAACTGCTGCAAATGACTTTTGAAACGGGTCAACTCTTCGCTGATATCACAACGATCGGCAAATAATGCGATTTCCTGAGCTACCCGTTGGGGATCGAACTCAAACCCCTTCTCCAGCCGGGCAAGACGCTCCTGCAATTTAAGCCGCCATTCCTGAGGAATCAGCGGGGCTCTCTGAGCCGCCTCGGCCAACAGGTTCTCCAAAATAGCGAAGCGCTCCCGCATATCCTCGCAGGTCGCAGTCCCTTCCGCCAAGCGCATGCCCTCAACAGCGACCAGGGCTTTGCCGAGGGCGGCTTCCAGACAGTGACGCACATCCTCCACGGCCGGTTCTGCCTCCCTGAGAGTAATGACATCTTTTTGCGCGGCCAGCAACTGCACGCTTACCCCACCCGTCAATTCAAAAGATCGCTCCATGCCTTCCAGCAACTGCATATAACTTTCCGCCAGGGCGCGGTTAAGAACCGGCACCTTATCGGCGTCAGAGGCAAATTCGAGATTAATGTGGACATCGACACGCCCCCGTTTAAGCCGAGCCCCAACCTGCTTGCGTATTTCCCCTTCCAGAACCATCAAGGTGCGGGGCACCTTAACCGTAACATCGCCATAGCGATGATTGACCGATTTAACCTCGACACTGAGGGAGATATCGTTGCGTGAGGCCTGGCCTTTGCCATATCCGGTCATGCTTTTAATCATAAAAATCCTTTATCCAGTTAAATATAGAGCGTCTTAAAGGGGCTGATGACAAATATAATCGGTCGCCGCTTTCAGGTCAGCAAATGTTTTCGCCCGCTGTGCCGCCAAAGATTTGGCCGTCTCTTTACCATAGCCGGTAAGCACCAACAGCGACGAACAACCGGCTTTTTCCCCCGCCTCGATATCGGCTTCTTTATCACCGACCATGTAAGACCGAGACAAGTTAATGCCATGTTCCCGAGCAGCCTGCAAAAGCAGACCCGGCTCTCCCTTGCGGCAGGAACAGACGCAGCGCAACCCACCTTCTCCTGCGGTAGGATGATGAGGACAAACATAGAAGCCATCGATGTGGGCTCCGGCTTCAGCCAAACGCTGAGTCAGATGCTGATGCAGGGCTTCAACGTCTTGCAGAGAGAAATAACCACGCGCCACACCGGACTGGTTGGTCACTACCAGCACCAGATACCCGGCACGATTGAGCTCTTTAATGGCCTCGGGGGCTCCGGCAATAAAACGAAAATCCTCGATACGATGCAGATAATTTTGTTCCTCGTTGATCGTACCGTCACGATCAAGAAACACCGCCGGCCGACCTGCTGCATCAATCCTGCTCATAGCGATCGAGAATCCGCTCAATAATGTTAGTGGTGGAGCGACCGTCCACCAGATCGATCAGCGCCACCCGACCACCGTAGCTTTCCACCAGATCTCGGCCAACCACCGTCTCAGGCGTGTAATCGCCGCCCTTAACCAGAATATCGGGTCGCAACATTTCGATCAGTTCCAGAGGCGTGTCCTCTTCAAAGGTCACCACATAGTCGATACAGGTCAACGCAGCCAAGATATGCGCCCGTTCCTGCTCACCAATTAAAGGACGATTGGGGCCCTTGAGACGGCGAATCGATGCGTCCGAATTAAGTCCCAATACCAACAGGTCGCCCTGTCGCCGAGCTTGCTGCAGATACTTGACATGACCGACGTGCAACAAATCGAAACAGCCATTGGTAAACACAACAGTCTTACCTCGTTGCCGTTCCGTTTCGAGAATTTGCTGCAACCGTTCGCGGCGCTTGATCTTGGCATCCCCTTCTAAAAACTGATGGGAAAAAACTTCACGAATTTCATCTATGCTGACGGTTGAAGTACCGACCTTACTAACCGCAATGCCGGCGGCAATATTAGCCATACCGGCGGCATCCTCAATGGACAATCCACAGGCCAAGCCCACACCGATCAGTGACAATACCGTGTCACCGGCTCCGGTGACATCGTACACCTCCTGCGCTTCCGTAGGCAGATGAATCTCCTCGCCGCCCTGAAAAAAGATACTGATTCCCTCTTCGCTGCGGGTTACTACCAGGGTTTCCAATTCCAGCTCTTGCAACAAGGCTTGTCCAGCTTGACGCAAGCTGTTCTGATCGGTAATGGCCACCCGCGAGGCCACTTCCGTCTCCTTGCGATTAGGAGTCAACAGGGTCGCGCCCCGATACTTCTGGTAATCGCTGCCCTTGGGATCGATAACCACCGGCAGCCCCCGCTCTTTGCCGATACGAATAATCTGCTGCAACAAGCCCTCGGTCAATACACCTTTGAGGTAATCCGAAATCAGGATCACATCAAAGTTAGCCGCTTGCTCTTTAATATAGGCGGCCAGAACCTGCTCTTGATCGGCAGAAATTGGGTCCCTGCTTTCCCGGTCAAAGCGTATCATCTGCTGATGGCTGGCTAAAATGCGGGTTTTGCGACTGGTCTTTCGCTGCGGATCAAACAGCAGCCCTGTCGTGTCGACTTCAATTTTGTCCAACATGCTGCGCACCAAATCACCATCCTGGCCGTTGCCAAGCACACTGGCAACATGCACCCGGCAGCCGAGGGTTACCAGATTATTGATTACGTTGCCAGCACCCCCAAGTCGCAAATCTTCGCTGGTTATATCGACCACTTGGACGGGGGCCTCGGGACTGATGCGCTCGGTCTTTCCCCACAAATATTCATCAAGCATCAGATCCCCGACCACCAGCGCTCTGACGGTTGCGATCCGATCGAGAAATTGTTCAACTTCGGTACGATTCATATAATTATCCAGTTGCAAACAACAAGCTCAAAGTTGTCCGGTTTTCTCTGCGTCTCAGCGTGTCCACACGAAAACACAAATCCTTAACCCATGAATTGAACGCAGATAAAAGCTGATGCTTCGCATTCGCAGATAAATCGAGATCGAAACGCTTGTCCCTCGGTTTTAAAGCCTTATCTGCGTTCAATCAGCCTTTTTCTTGTCCAAAAACATATCAAGAGTAGAACCCAGACCCCTTGTCCCAAAAATGTAAGCTATAGGTTGCAAAGTTTTCTCCGTGTCACCGCGCAAGAACAACATTCATTGAATATTTTAAATACAGCTCAACGCACTACCCGCCACTCTGGACAGTGCGCGTTATTCGGGTATCATAATGCAGCGATTTATGCAAGGAATTCCATGGTGCGCAGGACTAACCAAGCTTATCCAGCACCGCCTGGGCAAAGAGGGGGATATTGATATCGTGGTGGCCGGAATACCCTTTTCTTCCGTGATTTCCGTAATTTCTGTATATTCCGTGGACCGATTGGACTTAAAGAGTTATTGGGATGGCTAAACAAACCCAAAAGCGGAATTCAAGTCAAGCGTCCCCTGCTAATTTGCAACAAACAGTTCTTTTTCCACCAGATCACACAAAATATGGATGATAGCGCCATGAACGCCCTGAATATAAGGGGTATGTTGAGCGGGAACGGTGAGATCGATATCAACAACGCCTGCAATATCACCACCGTCCCGCCCCAAAAGACCGACGGTTTTGCAGCCGATCCGATTGGCCGCAGTCAAGGCATGAAAGACATTATTAGACTTTCCGCTGGTAGAAATACCGATCACCACATCCCCGGACTGAGCCAAAGCCTCCACCTGACGCTTAAATATTTCATCAAAGCCGTAGTCGTTACCGACTGCCGTCAGAATTGAGCTGTCGGTGGTCAACGCAATAGCCGGCAGCGCTTTTCGCTCCAGCAGAAACCGTCCCACCAGTTCCGCGGCAAAGTGCTGAGCATCCGCCGCCGATCCACCGTTGCCCATTAGCAAAACTTTGTGCCCCTGTTGCAATGCATCGGCAATAGCGCGGCAGGCCAATAATATATCCACCGACATTTGTTGAGAAGCCGCGTGAAGCGTTTCCTGTAAATTTTCAAAATGAGCTGTTATATCCTCAACGATCATATTCTTCTCCCCCGGCGAAAGTCATGAAACGCAAACCCTTTATGGCTTCATAACCGCCAATCAGCCTTGTTCTTGTCTAAAAACATGTCAAGAACAGAACCCCGACTTCTTAATATCAAGTTTGATAGATTTTCTCTGTGTCTCAGCGTCTCAGCGCGAAAACACAAGTCCTTAACCCATGAATTGGACGCAGATAAAATCTGATGCTTCGCATTAGCAGACAAATCGACATTTTACCCACTTGTCCCCTAGTTTTGAGGCCTTATCTGCGTTCATCTGCGTCCAATTGGCCTTTTTCATGTTGTCAAGAACAGAGATTTACCCTCTTACCACACCTTCAGTAACTACCCGAGCCTTCAATTTCAACCTCGACAACGAACTGCCTCACCTGCACGAACCCAATAATATACAAACCCCAATCCGCATGATCCTCTACCAATTGACGAAACCTGTATGCCTTCTGCCTGGCACTCAAAATCAACAGATTGCGAAAATGTCCCGCCGCCGCCGATAAAAACCGAGAACCAAACTCAGACCAACCTTTTCAAGGGCAAGTAGCAAAAAACAGACACCGAAAAAAGCCAAATACGATCCCCGGCTATACCGGTCGCGGTCAATAAAATAGATAATCGACGCAGAGATAAGACCATCGAACAGATAGAGAGTTTGTTGAACAGTTTTGCCTGCTATCTAAGTATTGTAAACTCCTCAGCTGATTAAGAACTCCGCTCAAGGGTAGTCATCGACTGCCTCAAATCTATTCAAGAGTCATTCAACAGTAAATTGTGGGAATAAGCCTGAAAAGAATTATCCGTGGAAATCTATAATCCCCAGCAGCTCCGTAGTTTTTTCCTGCATCAGTGCCACATTGGACCTGGCCTCTACATTCAACCGCAAAACCGGTTCGGTATTCGAACAGCGGAGATTAAAGCGCCAATCCTTAAACTCCAAAGAAAGCCCGTCGGTATAATCAATAAGACCCTCAGTCGAGCTATAATACTCTTCGATTCTTGCAATAGCGGCCCGGGGATCCTTCAGGCGTCGATTAATTTCGCCGCTGGCGGGAAAACGCTGCATCCGCTCAGCCAAAAGCTCGGACAGGGGTTTTCCGGTTTTGGCCATGATTTCCAGCACCAAAAGCCAGGGAATCATACCACTGTCGCAATAGGCGAAGTCGCGGAAATAGTGGTGCGCACTCATCTCCCCACCATAAACGGCGTCCTCTGTGCGCATGCGCTCCTTGATAAAGGCATGGCCGGTTTTGCTCAACACCGGAATACCGCCAGCGGAGGTAACCGTTTCGATGGTATTCCAGGTCAGGCGAGGATCATGAATGATTCGACCACCGGGATGTTTGACCAGCATGACTTGAGCCAGCAAACCGACAATATAATACCCTTCGATAAACAGCCCGGTTTCATCGAACAGGAAACAACGGTCGAAATCACCGTCCCAGGCGATTCCAACATCAGCTTGATATTCGAGAACAGCATCGGTGGTAACTTGGCGATTTTCCGGCAGCAAGGGATTAGGTATGCCGTTAGGAAAATTGCCGTCCGGCTGATGATGCACTTTAATGAAGGTGAAAGGGAGGTGCTGCTCCAGCAAATCGATGACCGGCGCAGCACAGCCGTTGCCGGCATTAACCACCACCCTCAGCGGTTTCAGAGAAGCCTGATCAATATAGCCCAGCAAATGCTGAATATATTTACCCCTCACATTTAATGAATAAACTGTACCTTTTTTTAGCGGGCTATCAAAGCTATTCGAGGCCACTAGTTCCTTGATGGTGTCCAGCCCCGTATCCCCACTAATCGGCCGGGATCCCTCCCGCACCAGCTTCATACCGTTGTAGTCCATCGGATTGTGGCTGGCCGTGACCATGATGCCGCCATCCATCTTTTCAGCGAAAGTGGCAAAATAGACCTCTTCGGTACCACACACGCCGATATCGAACACATCGGCCCCACCATCGGTCAGACCTTTGGCCAGAGCCCGGCACAGGTCCTCGCTGGACAAGCGTACGTCGCGCCCGACTACAACTTTTTCAGGGCGGACAAACTCAGCATAGGCCCGGCCGATGCGGTAGGCAATTTCTTCGTTTAGCTCATCCGGGATGCGCCCTCTAATGTCATAGGCTTTAAAACAATTCAGGTTCATCAAGAAAAAACCTTTTCTACGCGAAGGACGCGGAGTTAAAAGCGAGCGTTCAAGGGTTCAATAGTTGTGTGCGATTCGCGGGATAACTTCATTAACCCCATACATTGGCAGGGAAATTTAAATTAAAACACCTCATTTCCCCCTCGGCATTTCTCAGCGTTCTTTGTGTTAACAGCTTTTCGGCGTTCTTCCGTAGCTATCCTCAAAGCGCACAATATCATCCTCACCCAGATAACTGCCCGACTGAACCTCAACCAACTCCAGCGGGATCTTGCCGGGGTTTTCGAGACGATGAGTCACACCAAGGGGGATGTAAGTCGACTGGTTTTCCGACAGGGTGAAGCTTTCCCCGTCTTTACTAATCCGCGCCGTACCCTTGACCACCACCCAGTGCTCGGCGCGGTGATAATGTTTCTGCAGGGACAGACTAGCCCCGGGATTGACAGTAATCCGCTTAACCTGAAACCGCTCTGACTGATCGATGCATTCGTAACTGCCCCAGGGGCGGTTGACCCGGCGATGGAGCAACGCTTCTCCCCTGCCCTGCTTGTTCAACTGGGCCACGATAGCTTTGACATCCTGTACCCGATCACGGGCAGCTACCAGCACCGCGTCAGCCGTCTCCACCACCACATGATCCTGCAGACCAACCGCCGCCACCAGGCGCCCGGAAGAATGAATATAACAGTTTTGTGAATCCTCGATCAGCACATCGCCGCGCAGCACATTGCCGTTGGCGTCGGGCGTTCCCACCTCCCATAAGGCCGACCAGGAACCGACATCGCTCCAGCCGGCATCGAGGGGGATCACCGCCGCCGCATCGGTCTTTTCCATCACCGCATAGTCGATGGAATCCTTCGGACAGGCGGCAAATGCTTCAGCCTCCAGACGGACAAAATCAAGATCCTGTTGAGCCTGCTCCAAGGCGCTCCGGCAGCAGGCCAGCATTTCCGGCGCGAACTTTTCCAGTTCTTCCAGATAACGGGAAGCACGGAACAGGAACATACCGCTGTTCCAGTAGTAACCACCTTCGGACAGATACTGCTCCGCCGTAGCCAGATTAGGTTTTTCGACGAAACGGTCCACAGAAAAAGCCAAAAACATACAACTTTTGGCATCAAGTCCAAGGGGCTCTGCAGTGACTACCTCTGCACCCTCCGACATCAATCTACTACCCGCTTGTATATAGCCATAGCCCGTCTCCGCCTGGACCGGCACAATGCCAAAGGTAAGCAGTCGCCCCGCCTCAGCCAGCGGCCGGGCAAATTCAACAGCCGCACGCAGTGCCGAACCATCCAGAACCACATGATCGGCCGGCAACACCAGCAGCAGGGGGTCATCGCCATCCGCCATCGCTCGCAAAGCGGCCACGGCCACCGCCGGCGCGGTATTGCGCCCTACCGGTTCCAGCAAAATAGCGGCCGCCTCACAATCGATGCTACGCAACTGCTCAGCCACCATGAAACGATGGTGCTCATTACACACCACCAACGGCTTGCCAACCTTCGCCAGCCCTCCTAGACGCTGCACTGTTTCCTGGAACAAGGTAGCCTCGTTCACCAGCGGCAGCAACTGCTTAGGATAAAGCTCACGAGACAAGGGCCAAAGACGGGTGCCGGCACCGCCGGAGAGAATTACTGGTATGAGCATATTAAAACCTCGCATCAACCTCTGAAAATTGCATAAAAAATCACTTAGAGTCTGTCGCACTTGGCGGGCCGAAACGAAAAATTGGCTGTTTGAGACCAGATTTTCAAAAATTTGAGAGTAAACGGCAAGGCTATTTGACGAAAATCGTCGCCACAGGTTCGGCCGACCTCCGACAGAACTTCTTACTGCTTTTCAAAATAGCCTTCAGTCTCCATAATTTTCATACTATTCCCATACGGTTATTTAATTCAGATCATCACTCTTCGAAACGGAAAACAAACCGCTCTGCTTACGCCACTGCTGTAAAAACAGCTCTTCAAGTTCTTGTTCACCGCCGCAACGCCGTAAATCCCGAATAAAATGACCGACATCCCGCTTACCACGTTCGGCCGTCAGTTCCCCGGCAAATTTACTTCCATCCAAGTCAATGAAATAGAACTTAACCTCGGCACCTTCTTTTTGCACCATAATATTCCGCCAGTTGATATCCCCGTGACAAAAATGGTGACGATGCATCGCGGCGATATCCTCAGCCAACCGAAAGAGGTAATCCCGTTTCTCATCGCTGCTCAACCGGGGCCAGAGATCCAGCAGTTGCTGAGCGCCCTCGATACAGGGGCAAACCAGATAGGCTTCACCCAACAGACGCAAGTGGCGTTTTTCAATACAAAGCAGTGGTAATGGGGTAGCCAATCCATGGTGAAGCAGTTGCAAACCGGCCCGCCAGGCGCGCAAAGCGCGCGACGGCCGCGGTAAATGTTTAATCCGGTACCCCCAGCCGAGGCAATTATAACGTTTGATGAAATAATCCCGACCGTCGACCCGGACAATTCCCCAATCTCTAAGCATTCCGGTTCTACCACCACTTAGCAATCGCCCCTTGCGAAATAACTTCCCAGGATCAGGCAGCAGTTGATCACGCAGCCTGATCGATTCAGCGAAATCAAGACGATGAACACAAAATCCTTTGTGGCGCTCAGCAACAGTCTGCAAATCTTCCATTGCCCTCCCTGAAGCTACCTGCACCATAATAATACCCTCACTGCAAACTCTGAGTCCAACGGGACCATTCGGTTTCCACAAAATGCAAAAGCGCCCCCGTAGAATCATGACAACGCAGGTCTCGCAGAAAACGCTCCAAATCCAACCGGGCGCGCTTCCGTGTCAGATGACCGCAAATTCTGGCGCCATCAAAATCGACCAACCAGACCTGGGTCGGTTCACCGTCCCGCAACAAAATATTGTTCCACTTAAGATCACAGTGCAATGCACCGCTATAATGCATGCGACCGATAATCAGTCCAGCCTTGAACAAGCATTGGCGGCGTTCCTGATCACTGAGTTGAGGCCAGCTGTTCCACAACCCATTGGACCCTGGAACAAACTCCATCAAAACATAGCCCCTCCGCAAAAATCCGAAGCATCGCTCCTCCAGACAAAGTAACGGCTGCGCCACCGCCAAGCCGCGCACGGTCAATCCCCAAGCGACATGCCAGGCTCTCACGGCGCGGGAAC
>CAZKQY010000169.1:0-3685 GCA_964555005.1 uncultured Syntrophotalea sp.
CCTGACCCGGATCGCCGCCGGGCAAGACGACTGCTTCAGGGTGAACCCCCTTCACCCCTGGCCCCCCCCAGCGGCTGCTATTTTCATCCCCGCTGCCCCTATGCCCGGGATTTCTGCCGCGAGCAATACCCCCCTCTGGCCGATCAGGGCGCTGGTCATCTGGCCGCCTGCCACTTCAGTGCCGAGGTCGGTCGTTTTCGCCACTGAATCAGACTTTTGGGGTGGCCAAATGTTCCGGCTTTAGTTATCATGATGCCATCTTAGTCCTGTTTCATTTCACGCTAACGCACCCACTAGAGCCATGACAAAATTATCCGCTAAAAAACTCGGAGTCACCACTCTCGAAGACATCAACACCCTGATTTTACAGTCCCATGACCTGGATGAGACGCTGAACAATATCGTTGCCCTGGTCGCCCGCCGTACCGAAGCGGAAGTCTGCTCTATTTATCTTCTCGATGAGCATGGTACCACTCTACGTCTTTCTGCTACCCGCGGCCTGTCTGCCAAATCGGTGGGTCTGGTCACCATGAGTCTGGGCGAGGGTCTGACCGGACTGGTGGCAGAGGAAGGTCGGGTAGTCGCTGTAGAAGAGGCCCAGGACCATCCCCGTTACCGCTACTTTCAAGAGACGGGCGAAGAACAGTTTCATTCCTTTCTTGGCCTTCCACTCCTTGACCGAAAAAAAACCATAGGTGTACTGGTTATTCAGACCAGAGCCCCTCGCACCTTTAACAGCGAGGAGATCAGCGCCCTTTCAGCTATTGCTTTTCAGGTCGCTTTCATTGTCATCAATGCACGACTCCTCGATTTTATTCATCAAAAAGAACACGAGGCTCAGACGTTTGCTCTGGCCTTGGAAAGGAGTCGTCAGGCTCTGCAACCCGTTACTGAGCCATCGCCTAATAGTCAGGAAAACCCTTTGCGAGGCACGGTAGCCTATCCGGGATTAGCCTCTGGGCCAGCTCATGTCATGGTGGATAGTGGCGGTTTTGTCGACTTTCTAGAAGAGGACCAAGTCGACCCGGAAGAGGAACGACAGCGCATTGAACAAGCCCTGGAAAAAACCCGCATTCAAACTATCTTTCTCGAAAAACGGGTAGCAGAGCGCCTGTCGCCTGACGATGCATCTATCTTTCATACCCATCTGATGATCCTCGAGGACCGCGCTTTTCTGCAGCGTATTCAGCAGCAGATCGAGGAACACCATTGTGCGGCCTACGCTCTAAAGACAGTCGTCGACCACTATATCAGCGCTTTTGAACGCATGGATGACCCCTACCTGCGTGAACGTGCCGCAGATATGAAGGATATCGGCCGGCGCCTGGCGATTAATTTGAGCGGGCGCGAGGATCAGGTTCTGCATCTAAAGCATCCCGGCATCCTGATCGCCAAAGAGTTACTACCTTCGGACATGGCCGCCCTCGATCACGAACAGATTCTCGGCATCGTAACGGAATCGGGGGAAAAGAACTCCCACGCCGTGATCATGGCCAAGGCCCTCGGCATTCCGGCCCTGGTCGGGGTCAAGGGCGTCGTCAAACGCATCGCCCCGGAAGAAACGGTGATCCTCGACGCCAACTCGGGCCTCCTGTACGTATCTCCGCCAACGGCCATCATTGAAGAATACAGCCGCCTGGAAGAAGAAGCCCGCCTGGAAGTCCATCGCCTTGAGGAATTTTCCCAGCTTCCCGCCATCACTAAAGATGGTACATCGGTCGTGCTACGGGCCAACATTGGCCTGATCAGCGACATGGCCATCGCCCAACGCAACGGAGCTGAGGGAGTCGGCCTCTACCGCACCGAGTTCCCCTACATGATTCGCGGTGAATTCCCCACCCGCGAGGAACAGTATCGGCTGTATGCGCGAGTGGTTGAAGAGTTTGGTGGCCAACCGGTTACCATTCGCACCCTCGACATCGGTGGCGACAAGGGTCTTCCCTATTTTAGTCCTCCCCCGGAAGAGAACCCCTTTATGGGCTGGCGTTCGGTACGGGTGTCCCTCGACAACCGGGATATCTTTCGCACCCAGATCGAAGCAATCCTGATGGCTGCTTGTCACGGTCCGGTCAAACTGCTATTTCCCATGATCAGTGGTCTCGGAGAAATCCGCGCCTGCAAAGAAGTCATCGCCGAGGCACGCCAGAACCTGTCCGCCGAAGGCCTGAAGTTCGCCCAAAAGATCCCTGTCGGGGTGATGATCGAGGTACCGGCGGCGGTTACAATGGCGGGACAACTGGCTAAAGAGGTGGATTTTTTTGCCCTGGGCACCAACGACCTGATTCAATACATGCTGGCCGCCGATCGTAACAACCCGCTGGTCAACAAGTATTACGATCCCCTGCATCCGGCCATATTGCAGGTTTTGCATGAAGTGACCAAAGTGGCTTGCAAACAAAAAAAGGGACTCTGCCTGTGCGGCGAAATGGCCACCGACCCGGCCCACTTTCTGCTGCTGCTCGGGATGGGTATCCGAGAGTTTTCCATGGCTGCCCCCTTCATTCCCCGCATCAAAGCCTTTCTGCGCGACCTGTCCCTGAGTACTGCCGAAAAGACGGCAAAAAAGGCGCTGACCATGACGGACAGCACCCAAATACGCAATTATCTACAACAAGTATTGAACAAAGACCTGGCCGGCAGCTAACGGCCGGCAGATTCTTCCTCTTGCCCTTCAAGCCGAACCAACCGCAAAGTCCCCCGCGCCTTGCCCTCCATCTCTGCAGCAAAGAATAGAAAACCGTTGCGCTCCGATGCCTTGGATTGATACACGGCTACGTCGGTATGTTTAAGCCATGTTTCGACATCTTTACCAACCCGGGGACAAAGGGCCACATCAATACTAATGTCCTGTTTGGTTAGTCGTGTCAATTAATTTTGAGGCATTTTGGTTGTTGTCAAGGCGCGCCGACGCAGGCCTAGCCTGAGTTAAGTCAAGGAGATGTAACGCAGACAGCGGCCAAAAGGACCAGAATTAGAAGACAGGATTAACCGTACAGGGCACTGGATGAGCTCTCCTCCCAATCCCATGCCCCGGACGATCAACAACAGATCTTATTCAAACTTTCCTGCAAAATGGCCCGCTTTTCTCTGACTTCCTGCAATTTACTGCGATTCTTATCCAGAATTTCCGGAGGCGCCTTAGCCAGAAAGGACTCATTTTCCAGTTTTTTGCTGAACATGGCCACATCCTTTTCGACCTTGGCAATCTCCTTCTGTAGACGCTTTTTCTCTTCCTCCACATTGATCAGCTCGGCCAGGGGTAACAGAATTTCTATTTCTCCGGCCACCTGGGTTGCTACCTGTTCGGGGCGCTCGACAGCCATGCCGAAGTGCAAATCGTTAAGCTTGGCCAGGGCGCGAATGTAACCTTCACCCTCAGCCACTACGTCAACAGCTGTCTCGCTTTTGCAATCGAGAACGGCGGGAATCTGCTTGCCGGGGGCCACGTTCATTTCACCGCGGATATTGCGAATCCCTTTGATAACCTCCATGACCAGTTCCATCTTGGCCGCTCCCTGAGGGTTTGACGGCCAGGCGCCTGTATCTGTATAAGCGGCCTGCATGATTGACGAGGTCGGCCGCTCACCGGGCAGAACCTGCCAGATCTCTTCGGTGATAAAGGGCATAATGGGATGCAGCAGACGCAGCAACTGCTCCAGCACGGTAAAGAGCACCTCTTGAGCCA
>CAZKQY010000170.1:0-1873 GCA_964555005.1 uncultured Syntrophotalea sp.
TTCTCGATTGCGATGTGCTGCAGGCCGACGGCGGCACCCGCACGGCCGCCATTACCGGTGCCTGTGTAGCTCTGGCCGATGCCCTGAACGGACTGGTGGCGAAGGGGATGCTGGCCAAATCGCCACTGCGGGAAGGCGTCTCGGCCATCAGTGTCGGCATCATCGACGGCCGGTCCTTACTCGATCTCAATTACCAGGAAGATTTTAGCGCCGCAGTCGATATGAATTTTGTGGTTACCGCATCGGGATTGTTTGTCGAGGTACAGGGAACCGCAGAAGAACATCCTTTTACGCCCCGACAACTCGATGATATGCGTGATTTGGCGCTACTGGGCTGCCGGAACCTGAACCTTATGCAGAACCAGAGTCTGGAGGGCTGAGGCCATGGAACTGGTGGTAGCAACCACAAATAAGGGGAAACTGCAGGAAATCAGGCGGTTGCTGGCAGATACCGGTATCCTGGTAAAAGGCTTGGAGGAGATTGGCCGTTTGCCGGAGATCATTGAAGATGGCCATACCTTTGAAGCCAATGCCCAAAAAAAAGCTCTTACCGTGGCCCGTCATTGCGGCTGTTTGACACTGGCCGACGACTCTGGTTTGGTGGTCAAGGCTCTGCAGGGTGAACCTGGGGTCTATTCCGCCCGTTATGCCGGTCCTCAGGCCAGTGACATGGAGAATAATCGCAAGTTATTAGCCGCCATGACCGGATTGCCCCGCAAGGAGCGGGAGGCGGCCTTTTACTGCGCCATGGCCCTTTGCGAGCCCTCCGGGGCTTGTCGGGTGTTTCAAGGTCGGCTGAATGGTCTGATTCTCGAAGCGCCACGGGGTAGTGGCGGGTTTGGTTACGATCCTTTGTTCCTGGTTCCTGAATACGGTAAAGCGTTGGCAGAATTGCCCCTTGAGATCAAGAACCGTATCAGCCACCGTGGCGAGGCATTGCGTAAAACTCTGGGATACCTGCAGCAGATGTGATTTTTTAATGAGATTTTTATTGCCGGTTAGAGAGAGTGGGCTCAGCACGATTAAGAAATAAACCTCTGAGGCTTTAACAACCTGAATTATTTAGGTCGATTTTGTTGACAGCTTCTATAATAGCTGGATAATATGGAATAAACGTTTATCAACTAAGGAGGGAATCTCATGCGTAAATTGCAAGTTGTTTTGGCGGGTGCTTCATTGGGTTTGTTGGTTTTGAGCGGTTGTTCAGCGCAGTTGGCCCCGGCTGATCGTGATTTGCTCAACCAGGCTTTGGATTCAGGACAGATGGCTACTCAGCAGGCCGCCAAGGCTCAGACCGCTGCTGGCATGGCCAGCGACGCAGCTGCTCGCGCTGAAGACGCCGCTCTAAGGGCCGAATCGGCTGCTGCTGCTGCCAATAAGAGTGCTACTATGGCTTCTGCCAGCGCCGATGCCGCTTCTGACAGTGCCGCCAAGGCTGCTAAAGCTTTTGAAATGGGCCAGATGAAGTAAGCGGTTCCGATTCTAAACGTCTTAAAGTTGTACTAAAAAAGGCCTCGCTCAGCGAGGCCTTTTTTAGTATTGAGATATGAGGAACGGAACACCTCGCTGAGCGGCAAGAGTCCGGGATAGGGCCTGAAGGTCGATTTCGCCTTGCCAGGGCAGGGCGGCGACCTGACGCAACACCTCGGCGACCGGGTCACTAATTCGCTGATATATATCCGGGTGAACTTCAGCAAAGAGTTGACCGTTGTGCAAGCCAACTTTGATCGGTTGATAGATGATTCGCACCGCTGTGCCTTTGATCGCTCGGGGAAAGAGGTCGCGAATATCCTCCGGATAAAGGCGCAAACAGCCGTGGCTGACCCGGCGGCCAACACCGAAGGGTTTGTTGGTGCCGTGAATGCCATAGCCT
>CAZKQY010000171.1:0-10688 GCA_964555005.1 uncultured Syntrophotalea sp.
TCAATTTAAATAAAGACTGGGATTTTGATTTTTGGTTGCGTTATGTTGACAGATCTTCTGTCTATCAAATCGAGATTGATGATTATTTCGGTTTGGATATGCACTTAGCCTGGCGACCGACCTCGGGGCTGGAACTGGCTCTGATAGGTCAGAACCTGCTCGAATCCAGCCATGTGGAATTTCAAACAGAATTCGGCCGGGCCGCAACGGGCGTGCCTCGCGGCCTTTACGGCCGGATCAAGTGGCAGTTCTGAGAGATGCGGCGGGGGAGTGTCTACCGTAAACCGGGCAGGGCGATGTCTCTTTTTTTGTTTCTGTGGTTCTTTGGCGGTGAGGTCGAGAAAACTTTTGTTTTGGGTTTCGGGGGAAGGGCGAAGATGAGGCCCAAGAGATATTTAGGGATGATATGAAACGCCGACCTTTCAAGCAGGAAGATCGGCGTTTTTTTTGATTAAAGACGGGATAAAACAAGCAGGAATCAGCTGTCAGTGCCAAGGAATAGCCAGCAGCCGAACAGGAAAAACAGAAGATTTGCAGCCCAGGCGGCCAGAACGGGGGGCAGGGCGGAAGAATAACCAAAGGCAAGGAGCATGGCTTGCAGAATGAAATAGGCCACGCCGATCATGATGCTCATCGCCACTCCCAGAGCCAGGCTGCTGTCCCGCCCTTTGCGCAGGGCGAAGGGGATGCCGAGAAAGGCCATGATCAGGCTTGCAAGGGGGGTGGCCAGACGGGAGTGCATATCGACCTCAAAGCGGGTTGGGTCGTAACCTTCGGCCTTGAGTTTGGTCGCCAGCGCACGAAGTTCCCGGAAGCCGAGGTCTTCGTTGCGTTTGCTGCCGGCAACACGAAAGTCTTCGGGGGTGAGATTTAGATCGACTTTCTGGTCCTTGGCGGTTTGGCTGACAATCGGATTGCCGTTGTCGAAACGGCGCTCGATCAAGGATTTCGCTCTCCATTGGCCATTGATATAGTCGGCTTGGGAAATGTCGCTGCGGTCGGTCAGTTTGAAGTGTTCATCGAAGTCGAATAGGGTCACGCCCTGAATTTGGCCCTTTTCGGCATCGGCCAGGCGAATATTCACGATTTTATTACCATCACGCAGCCAGATTCGGCTCCGTTTGAAGACCGCGACGGGATGTCCTCGCACCTTGCCGGTATAGATAAGGTTGGCCTGTTTAACGCAAATGGGTACCAGATATTCGTAGGTCAGCAGAGTCAATAGTGAAATCAACAGGCCGGTGGCGAGGAGCGGCAGGGTAATGCGCAGCAGGCTGATGCCGGCGCTGTGCATGGCCATTAGTTCGTTACTGCGGGAAAATCCTCCAAGGGTCATGAAGACGGCCAGCAGGCAGGCCAGGGGAACGACCTGGACCGCGATGAAAGGGATTTTGAGCGCGAAATAACTTAGATAAAGGTCCGCCGTAGCACTGTATTCAATAAAGGTGTCGACTCGTTCAAAAAAATCGACTAACAAATAAAGACCGATAAAGGCGGCCAAAGCCAATCCGAAAATGCGACCGAAGGTGCTGAGTATATAGCGGCTAATCAGAGTCAAGATGGGTCTCCTCTACGGAAAAGACCGCGCAGTCCGACTAAAAAAGCGGGAATTGTGCGCTTAAACAGGGTAACCGAACGTTCAGTAGCGGCACGGTGCAGCAGATAAAGGCCCGAAAACAGAAAACAAAGGTTCGGCAGCCAGAGTGTCGTTGCCGGCCACCCGGCATCCGCCACCAGGGTGTCAGCAAAAGACAGTAGCAGGTAGTAACAGAGAAAGATCCCCAGCGCCAGGGCAAAATTGCCTCCGCGACCGCTGCGATGGGACTGAATTCCCAGGGGGACGCCAAGCAACGCGAAGAGCAATGGTGCAACGGGGAGGACCCATCGGGTATGGAGTTCAGCTAACAGGTCCTGACGTTTGTCCGCTGGAGCCGTGTCAACGGCTATTTTCAATTCGGTCAGGCTCAGCTCTTTTGTCTTGGGCTGGCGCTGCTTTCCAGCAGTTGTTTGCGGCGTCAGATCGAGGTTGACGTCGTAACCGGAAAAGTGCAAAACCTGGTAGATGTTCTCGCCGGCATTGTTTCCGTTGTCTTGCGGTTGCCTATGCATGGTGCCCTGTTCAAGTCGCAACAGTAGCTTTCGATTACGGCTATCAGTCATCAGAAAGCCTTTTTCCGCCATGATAATGGCCGGTGCAGAGCTGTCCCGTTCGTCGGAAATGAACACCTGCCGCATGGTGCCGCTGCGATCATCAATGTGGTTGGCATACAGTATCAGATCATCGAATTCATCGTTGAAAACCTGGGGCTGCAGGCCAACGGAAGCGTGGCTGGCGGCAATGTCAAAGAGTTGTTGGCGAAAAAAGGTTTCGCAGGCCGGCCGCAAATAAAGGGTCATGGCCCCAGTCAGCAGACAGGCCGGCAGGCTTAGTAGCAGGATGGGCCTGGCCATCTGATATAGACTGATACCGTTGGATTTTAGCGCCAGGATTTCTCCATCTGCAGACAGCCTTCCGAAGCCGAGCATCACCCCGAGCAGAAAAGCCAGGGGAATGGTCAGAACCAGAAAACTTGGCATGATGCTGATAAAGAGTTGAGTGATGTCAAATAGAGGAATGCCCTTGTTGATGACTAATTCCACCAACTTGAGCAACCGGCCCAAAAGGAGCACAAAGGTGAAAACCACCAGTCCCAATAACATGGGAACGGCGGTCTCTTTGAGTAGGTAACGCTGAATGCGAAAAGTCGACATAGTCAGGCATGATAATACAGTTTATCCGGCCTTGTAAACGAGATTGCAGGACATTTTTGTCCTTGCCATGATGGGGTATCCATGTTAAGTACATGTGTTGTTCAAAACAGCACGCGTCTGGACCCGTTTCAGTGGTGCCCTGCTTGGTGCAGGGTTCTGGCGGGAAGGAAGGACGCGGAAGAAATCAACCGCATGCATGAGGAGTAAAAAATGTCACAAATCACCATGAAGCAACTACTTGAGGCCGGTGTTCATTTCGGTCACCAGACCAAACGCTGGAACCCGAAAATGAAGCCGTATATCTTCGGTGCTCGTAACGGTATATACATTATCGATCTGCAGAAGACCGTACGCTACTTCAAGGAGGCTTACAATTTTCTGCGGCAAACCGTTGAGAACGGCGACAAAGTACTGTTCGTCGGCACCAAAAAACAAGCTCAGGACGCCGTTCGCGAAGAGACCGAGCGCACAGGCCAGTACTATGTCGACAACCGTTGGTTGGGGGGGATGCTGACCAACTTCAGCACCATCAAGCGCAGCATCGATCGTTTGAAGAAGATCGAAATCATGTCCCAGGACGGGACCTACGATCTGCTGGTCAAAAAAGAAGCTCTCGGTCTGGAGCGGGAGAAAGCCAAGCTTGAAAAAAACCTTGGCGGCATCAAAAACATGACCAAACTCCCAGGCGCTATTTTTGTTATCGATCCGAAAAAAGAAACCATTGCCGTAAAAGAGGCCCGCAAGTTGGGTATCCCGGTGGTGGCGGTTGTTGATACCAACTGCGATCCTGACGATATCGATTACATTATTCCTGGCAATGATGACGCTATTCGTGCTATTCGCTTGTTTGCCTCTCGTATGGCTGATGCCTGTCAGGAAGGTGAGGAGGCCCGTCAAGCGGCTCTCCGGGCCGACCAGGATGAGGCCGAGGCGGTCGGTGAGGTGATTGAGGCGGCTAAAGTGGCCCCTGAAGCTCCCGCAGAGGTGGTTAAGCCGGTTGAAGTGGCACCTGAAACTGCAGCTGAAGTGCCCGAAGAAAAAGCTTAAGTACGGTATTTAAAAATAAAGGGGCGGTCAGGAATGCTGGCCGCCTTTTTTCGCATTAATCATGGGGTCATTTACTAATTAATGGCCGGCTGGCCGTTATGGCAGGCCTTGATCGGCCAACGAATATTGAAGGAGGTTACTGTGGCGAAGATTTCTGCATCGATGGTTTCCGAGTTGCGCGCTAAGACTGGCGCAGGGATGATGGACTGCAAAAAGGCTCTCAGTGAAGTCGATGGTGATATTGATCAGGCTGTCGATGTTTTGCGTAAGAAGGGGCTTTCCGCCGCCGCTAAAAAGGCTGGTCGTGCCGCCGCCGAAGGCCTGATCGTTTCGGTGGGTGCAGGCACCTGTGCTGTGTTGGTAGAGGTTAATGCCGAAACGGACTTTGTGGCTAAAAACGACGGCTTTGTCAAATTTGCCCAAGGGGTTGCCGAAACTGTTCTGAAGGATGCTCCAGCCGACATGGAAGCATTGCTGTCTTGCCCGTTTCCCGGTACCGACCGTACTGTTGCCGAGGAGCAGACCCACCAGATTGCGACTATCGGCGAGAATATCAATATCCGCCGCTTCAGCCGTTTTGAAGTGCCCGCCGGTCAGGTTGTCAGTTATGTTCATGGTGTTAAGATCGGGGTTCTGGTCGAACTGGCTACGGAGAAGGGGGACGACGACAAGGTCGCGGCCCTTGGCCGCAACCTGGCTATGCATGTAGCTGCCGCCAATCCTCAATATCTCAACCGCGAAGCGGTGCCCGCCGAAGTGGTAGAAAAAGAAAAAGAAATTATGCGCGCTAAGGCCAAGGATAGCGGCAAGCCTGATAATATCATTGAAAAGATTATTCTCGGCCAGATCAACAAGTTTTTTGCTGAAATATGTCTTCTTGAGCAGGCTTATGTTATTGACCCCGATTTGAAAATCGGTAAGGTTGTCGAGGCTCTGGCCAAGGAACTTGGTAGCCAAATCAGCCTGTCCCGCTATGAGCGTTTTCAGCTTGGCGAAGGGGTTGAAAAGCGGGCTGACGATTTTGCCGCTGAAGTAGCGGCGATGACCAAGTAACGGAATGGACGCTATGGTTGACCAGAAACCGCGTTATAGCAGGATTCTTCTTAAACTGAGCGGCGAGGCTTTAGCCGGGGATCGGGGTTACGGCATTGATCCTGAAGTGCTCTCCGGGCTGGCCACCGAGATTCGTGAAGTCGTGGAACTTGGCGTACAGGTGGCAGTGGTGATTGGTGGCGGTAATATCTTTCGCGGAATGGCTGCTGCTTCCAGCGGTATGGACCGTGCCGGGGCCGATCATATGGGCATGCTGGCCACGGTGATGAACAGTTTGGCCCTGCAGGATGCTTTAGAGCAGATCGGCGTGGAGACACGGGTACAGACTGCCCTTGAGATGCGCGAGGTGGCCGAACCCTATATTCGTCGTCGTGCTTTACGTCACTTGGAAAAAGGCCGTGTGGTTATTCTTGGTGGTGGTACGGGTAACCCTTACTTTACTACCGATACCGCAGCCAGTTTGCGGGCTATGGAAATTGGAGCCGAAGTAATTCTTAAGGCGACCAAGGTCGATGGAGTTTATAGTGCCGATCCGGTCAAAGATAAGAATGCGGTGCGTTATCCTCAGTTGACCTATCTTGATGTATTGAAGATGGGACTCCAGGTGATGGATGCTACGGCTACCTCTCTATGCATGGATAACGATCTGCCTATCATCGTCTTTAAACTGAGTTGCCGGGGGAATATCAAGCGGGTTGTTCTCGGTGAGAAAATCGGGACTATAGTCAAAGGAGAGTGATTGCTATGCTTAGTTCTGTCATGAATACTGCCAAAAAGGCGATGGAGAAATCTATCGATGCTCAGAAAAAGGAGCTACAGAGGGTGCGGACCGGTCGCGCTTCTATTTCGTTGCTTGACGAGGTCATGGTCGATTACTACGGCACTCCGACGCCCTTGAATCAGGTCGGCACCCTGGCGGTTCCCGAAGCGCGGATGATCACTATTCAGCCTTGGGAAAAAAACCTGATTCCGCAGATCGAAAGGGCCATTTTCAAGTCAGACCTCGGTTTGAATCCTATTTCCGATGGGTCGTTGATACGGCTCAATCTTCCGCCTCTTACTGAGGAGCGGCGTAAAGAGATGGCCAAGTTGGTGCGGCGCATGGCAGAGGATACCAAAGTGGCGATTCGCAATGCACGGCGTGACGGCAACGAAGCCTTAAAAAAGCTGCAGAAGGATAAGGAAATCACCGAAGACGACCAGAAACGGGGTGAGAAGGAAATTCAGGATCTCACCGATCAATTCATTAAGTTGGCTGACGAGGTGGTTGAAAATAAAGAACAGGAGATCATGGAGATCTGAGCGGATCTTTTCCGTGCCGGGCTAACAACGGTTTATGTTGTTTAGACAGGACGGGCCTTGATTTTATCCCGCATCAAAAGCAGGGGCACCGTTGTCGGTGCCCCTGCTTTCTTTAAGAATGTTCAGTTCTTGCTGGGGGCTTTTAGGTTATGATAGTCTGTATCGATGAGTAACTTGATATTAGGGTGGTAGTACAAATCATGCGTATTCCTCAACATCTTGCAATTATCATGGACGGTAACGGCCGATGGGCCGAACAACGGCAGCTGCCACGGATTTTAGGACATCGGCAGGGGGTCGAGACCGTTCGGACTGTGGTTAAGGAATGCCGGGCCCTTGGTATTCCCCATCTGACCCTGTACGCCTTTAGTTCCGAAAATTGGGGACGGCCGGCAGCCGAGGTGGCTGCATTGATGGAGTTACTGGGGTTGTTTCTGGCCCAGGAGCTTGAGACCCTGATGAATGAGAATATTCGACTTCGGGTTATCGGCAATACCGCTCTGTTGCCGGTGGAGGTGCGCCAGGTCTTAGAGAACACCATTGAACGTACTGCCGGCAATCATCGGTTGGTGCTGACCTTGGCTCTATCCTATGGGGCACGGGATGAGATTCTGCGAGCGGTCCAAACTTTGGCCACCGAGGTGCAGGGGGATAAGCTCGCCGTCGCTGAGATTGATGAACGGCGGTTCAGTGCGGCTCTCGATACCGCAGGTTTGCCTGATCCGGACTTGTTGATTCGCACCAGCGGTGAAATGCGTATTAGCAACTTTCTCTTGTGGCAGCTGGCCTACGCCGAACTTTATTTCACTGAAGTATTGTGGCCTGATTTTTCCGCAGATGAATTGCGCCTGGCCCTCGATGCCTTTGCTGCCAGGCAACGCCGCTTTGGTTTGACGGCCGCGCAGAACCCTTCCGACGGTTGAGATATAAGGAGTAATGCCCCATTAAACAACGGATTCTGACCGCAATTATTGCTCTGCCCCTGCTGATTCTGATTATTCAGTTTAGCAATACCCTCTGCTTCACCCTGTTCACCAGTCTGATAGCAGCCGTGGCTCTGTATGAGTTTTATCAGATGAGTTTGGCCGAAAAGCGGCATCCGGAGCGCCTGCTGGCTATTGTCTATGGCGCTCTTCTGGTGCCATTATGTACTGTGCAGCAGGCCTTTGTCCTGCAGGCTGGTCTGGCTTTAGGCATGCTCCTTTTTGGTTTGATTTTTTTATGGCGCTTTGGTGATTTGCAGCAGACAGTTCAGCAGCTGGCTCTTTTGTTGTTCGGTTTTATGTATGTGCCTTTGTTGTTGGGTCACTTTGTGCTGTTACGGTCTCTGCCTTTTGGTCGGGAATGGATCTATCTGGTTTTGCTGATTGTCATGGCCTCCGATACGGGAGCTTATTTCAGTGGCATTTCCCTGGGCCGGCACAAACTGTATCCGGCTATCAGCCCTAATAAAAGTGTCGAGGGTTCCATCGGTGGCCTCTTGGGTGGCCTGTTAGCCGCCTTTATTGTTCGTTATGCTTTCTTTCCTGTCCTGAGTGCTGTTGATTGTCTGTTACTGGGATTGGGGCTGGGTGCCATGTCCCAGCTCGGCGACCTTTTTGAGTCGATGGTTAAACGAGCCTGCGGAGTCAAGGATTCCGGAGCTCTGTTCCCCGGCCACGGAGGAATTCTCGATCGACTCGATAGTCTGCTGTTTGCCTTTCCGCTGGCGTTCTATTACGGTTGGTACTTTTTTGGTCGTTAGCGGCTTCGTTGCGGTGGGTGTTTTTGCCCGGCAGGGGTTCCTGAAAGGTAACTGGATTGATGAAAAGACTTGGCATTCTCGGTTCGACCGGTTCGATCGGTGTCAGCACCCTTGAGATTGTAGCCGCGTACCCCGATCAGTACCGGATCGTCAGTCTTTCCGCCGGTAACAATCTGCAGCGTCTCAAGGAACAGATTCGCCGCTTTTGCCCGCAATTGGTGTCGGTGCTCTGCCCCGAGGCGGCGGCTCGCCTGCGGGAAGACTTGGGTGAGGGTGGTCCGCGGGTCTATTCGGGGGTTGAGGGTCTGATTGCCTGCGCCAGTCATGAACAGATCGATATGGTGGTGACGGCAGTGGTCGGTGCGGCTGGTCTGGTACCGACTATGGCGGCCATCGAAGCGGGCAAGGACATCGCCTTGGCCAACAAGGAGACTCTGGTTACGGCCGGCCCCCTGGTGATGGCCGCCGTAGCACGGAAGAGGGTTCGGCTCTATCCTGTGGATAGCGAGCACTCCGCTATCTTTCAGTCCCTGGAAGGACATCAAAAAGGCGATGTTCGGCGTTTGATTCTGACTGCTTCCGGCGGACCCTTTCGCGACCGCCCGGCGGTTGATCTGGAACAGGTCACCCTGGCCGATGCCTTGGCTCATCCTAATTGGGACATGGGACGCAAGATCACCATCGATTCGGCAACCATGATGAACAAGGGGCTGGAGGTGATCGAAGCGCGCTGGTTATTTGATCTCCCGGCCGAGCAGATTGCCGTGCATATCCATCCGCAGAGCATCGTTCATTCCATGGTTGAATATATTGACGGGTCCGTCATGGCGCAGCTCGGTATTCCGGACATGAAAACTCCCATCGCTTATGCATTGTCCTATCCCGATCGGCTGCCCCTTGATCTGCCACCCCTCGACCTGTGTGCTGTTCAGACCCTGTCCTTTGCCGAGCCGGACCTGCACAAGTTTCCTTGTCTGGCTCTTGCCTATCGGGCCCTGGCAATGGGTGGTACGGCGCCCGCAGTGCTTAATGCCGCCAATGAGGTGGCCGTCGATGCCTTTTTACATGAACAGATCGCGTTTCTCGATATCGCGGCTATTATTAACGGGGTTCTTGATCTTTACGTTCCCGCCGCTCTTGATTACATTGACGACGCCTTGCGCGCCGATTTATGGGGCCGTCAGGAAGCGCGCCGCATGGTCGCGCAAAAGAGCTGACAGGAGGCATTTATGTTAACCATCATCGCCGGCATTATCATGCTCGGCATTCTGGTCTTTGTTCACGAACTCGGACATTTTACCGTGGCCAAACTGGCCGGGGTCAAGGTGTTGAAGTTTTCTCTCGGTTTCGGTCCGCGGCTCGTCTCCCGTCAGTGGGGAGAGACGGAGTACATGATCTGTGCCATCCCTCTCGGCGGTTATGTGCAGATGTTGGGTGAAGGGAGCGAGGAGGATCAGACCCTTAGCGATGAGGAGCGGAGCCGCTCCTTTGCTGAAAAAAGTGTCTGGCGGCGTCTGGCTATTGTCGCTGCGGGACCCTTTATGAATTTGGTCTTGCCCTTTGTGATATTGCCTTTGGCTTTTATGGTCGGGATTAACCTGCCGGTGTTTCTCGATCAGCCTGCTTGTGTCGGCTATGTGCTTCCTCAGTCGCCTGCTGCCGAGGCCGGATTGCGTAGCGGCGATTGCATCGTTGCGGTCGGCGAGCAGCCGATCAATTCCTGGAGTGGCGCTGACAAGGCTTTGCTTGCCGAGGCCGGGCAGGCCGCGGTGTTTGCCGTGCAGCGGGACGGGACCCTTGAATCGGTTGCTGTTGCCGCTACTGATAGTAGTGCCGAAGGTCTGCAGGCCCTTGGCCTGGCGCCGGTTCAGGAAGCCGTGGTCGGAGTACTTTCGGCTGGTATGCCGGCCCAGCAGGCGGGTCTTTTAATTGGGGATCGTATCCTTTCTATTAATGGCGAAAATATCGCTTCCTGGTACGATCTAAAGACTATCATCCAGCAGGCCACAGGGGTCAGTCAGATATTTCTTGTGGAGCGGAAGGGGAAAAATCTGGAAATAAGTATTGTGCCTGTTCGTGGCGATGGGGAAAGTGGTTTTTTGATCGGTATTGCACCGTTGACGGAGACTGTTTTTAAACAGTTCCCCCTCACGGAAGCTGTCAGGAACGGCGTTGCCCGCAGCCGGGAGTTGATTGGGCTGACTCTGACCTTTATTCAAAAACTAGTGCTCGGTAAGGTTTCTTCCAGCAATATCGGTGGACCCATCACTGTTATCCAGGTGGCCGGGCAGGCCGCTCGGACTGATTTGGCCAGCATCCTCTCTGTCCTGGCTTTTCTCAGTATTCAACTTGGAATTCTCAATCTTTTCCCCATTCCGATTCTTGATGGCGGGCATCTTTTGTTCGGCGTCTTTGAACTGGTTTTCCGTCGCCCCTTGTCCCTGCGGGTGCGCGAAATAGCTCAACAGGTAGGCCTGCTGTTCATCGTTTCGCTCATGGCGCTGGCTTTTTATAACGATATTTTGAGAATTTTCAGCGGGGGACAATAATGGCAGAGTGTCTTTTGACTATCGATACCTCGACTCCCGCCGGTAGCGTGGCCCTTAGCCGCGGCGAAGAGCTGGTCGGCGAAGTGCTGCTTAATCTTCGCTCTACCCACAGCGACCGTCTGCTGCCGGCCGTGCATTTGTTGCTACAGGATGCCGATCTGTCACTGAAGGAACTGGATGCCTTCGGCATTGTTCTCGGCCCCGGTTCTTTTACCGGATTGCGAGTCGGAGTCGCCACAGTT
>CAZKQY010000172.1:0-4005 GCA_964555005.1 uncultured Syntrophotalea sp.
CCCGTCGAAGGTAAAGTTGACTTCCTCGATACCAAAACGCTCGGCGTTGGCACCAAATTCGGCCTCCGCTCCTTTGGCTCCGCCGCTGAAAAGGATAAAATCTTCCTTGTTCATGTTAGGTCCTTTCGATATGCAAGCTGTAAGTGCTGGTAGATCCGGCAAACGGCCTTAGCAACCGCCAAACCGGGCTTAAAATACTATTTGCCAATATCAACAAACGGCTACTTCTTATTTTTCCCCTTGCCCTTCTTTTTTTTGGCTTTTTCTTTTTTCTTCTGTTTCTTTGCGTTCTTCTTATCCTCTTTTTTTTTAGCCTTATGCTTTTTCTCGTCTTTTAAAGATGCAGATTTCAGTTTCTTGTCTACGCTTAGCCCAGGGGCTGCAGGCCCCTCGACTACAATAAGTGAATCCTCAACTTCTGACATGTAAGGGATTGGTTTTGCAACAAAATTCTGACATTGCTCAACAGGAAAAACCGCCATACCTTTGCGCCGAAAAATATTCAGCAGATAGCGTATCTGACCGATTGTCAAACCGCTTTCTGTGCCAGCATGGAGCTGAGTCGCTCCACCATTCATACTCAACAGCGCAACAGCCCGCTGACTGGCCAAACCGATCTTATGAGCGGCAAGTTCTTGACAAGTACACTCTTGTACAGGTGAAAGCAAAGAGCCCAGTTTCTTATCGATTGCCGATCTTTGACCCACCACAATAGCCTCCTTCAGCAAAAGCATTAAACTGCTACTTTTTTCCCTGTTTGGCAAGAGCCCCTTCAATGCGGGCACAGAGAGTTTCCAACACCTTGATTCTGGCAAAATATTTATCGTTGGCCTCAACCAGCGTCCAGGGAGCGATTTCTGTGCTGGTGCGGTCGATCATGTCGCAGACCGCAGTTTCATACTCGTCCCACTTTTCCCGATTACGCCAATCTTCATCGGTAATTTTAAAACGTTTGAAGCCTATTTTTTCCCGTTCTTTAAACCGCCTTAACTGTTCTTCCTTACTGATGGAAAGCCAGAATTTAACAACCACCACCCGATGGCGCACCATCTGTTCTTCAAAGTCATTGATCTCTCCGTAGGCCCTCATCCAATCGCCCTGCGAACAAAAACCTTCGACTCGTTCCACCAGCACCCGACCATACCAAGATCGATCAAAGATAGCAAAACGCCCCCTGCGGGGCAAATTTCGCCAGAACCGCCAGAGGTAAGGTTGATCGCGTTCCTCCTCAGTGGGAGCCGCTACCGGTATAACCCGATAAGCACGGGCATCCAGGGCTTGAATGATGCGGCGAATGCTACCACCCTTACCGGCCGCATCATTTCCTTCAAAAACAACCACCACCGAGATATTTTTAAAATCAGCGTGCCGGGAAAGAACATTCAACCGACTTTGCAACAGTGCCAACTGGTTACGATAATCGGTTTTATTCAGTGATTGGTTCAGATCGAGGGTCTGCAGAATACGCAACCCGTCAATGGCCGTTGTCAAAGGTGGAAAGATTGTTGAATCAGCGCCCCTTTCACTAACGGCAAGCCATCTGACCAGCGATTCGTGGATCAACTTGCCGATAGTCAGATAGCGATAGCGTGGATCGGATCCCTCGACGATGATCCAGGGGGCCTCAGCGGTACTTGTGGCCCGCAGCATGCGCTCGGAGACCTGCCGAAAGCGGTCATAGAGCTTGTAATGCCGCCAATCGGTGGCACTCACCCTCCAGCGGGTTTTAGAATCGGATTCGAGCTCTTTCAGGCGTTTTTTCTGGGCTTTTTTCGGCAAATGCAGCCAAAACTTAAGGATCAGACAACCCTCGCGGCTTAACATATTTTCAAACCGAAGGGTTCGATCCAGGCGCTGATCAAGTTCGGCGTTATTAATATCACCATAGACGTTCAGAATCAGCGGCTTTGAATACCAGCTGCCAATAAAGATACCAATTTTGCCTTTAGCGGGCAACGCTCTCCAGAACCGAAACATGGGCGGACGTTCCAGCTCTTCATCCGTAAGATCCCGCAAGGCATGGGTTTCAACATGACGGGGATCAAGCCATTCATTCAGCAGGTTAACCGTCTCGCCTTTACCTGCGCAATCGACCCCGGCGATCAAAATCAACACCGAAAACTTTTTGCTCTGCAGCAGATCAAGCTGCACATCGAGCAAATTTTCCCGCAGCAAGGGAACCTTTTGTTTATAGTGCTCCTTTTTAATCCGGTGGCCAAGCTCCGCAGATTCGAACATGCCGGCTCCTTGAAAAAAAGCGTGCACAATTTCTGACTCGATGAATCTCTCTAATCATAGTATTTTTTACAACAAATTCAAGGCATTTCATTCCTCCACGTCTATAACGAAGCGTCGGTTCGCCAATACCGAAGCAAAACAAAGCTTGCCAAGGCAAATAGGTCAGACCATTACGCAAAGTTTTATTGAAGAGTCGAAGGTCGTATAGAAGGAAACTGAAGACCATTGATGAACATTGGCCCGAGACATAAAACAGGGAACCATTTTTAGAGCCTGGCAAGCTCAGTATGTGACGTGAAGATTCCCCTTGGTTTCACTTACCTGAGGAGAACCATCACCAGGGACCTGTTTCCTCAGAGCAATCTGCGAACAGGTTCACCAATCCTGAACTTTGCCCAAATGATTCGTTGGAATTCGATCGCATAAAGACAGTTTGACCGGTCTTTCGTAGTGGTTGAGTTTCTCGTCAAGAAACCTATTAAGATCGCTCTCCGAGGCCTTTGCGGCTGCCCCCTCCGTATTTAACACGACCAAGGCTTTGAGCCTGGATCCCTCTTCAGGACGCATCAACCGGACAGCACAATCAGCAACACAGGGATGCGTCAACATGATTTTTCTTACCTTGGCTGGATAGACATTTACCCCCGCGACCTGTACCGCTTTATCGATTCTTCCTTTTGGCAGAAATTGTTTTTCCCCTATCCAGGATAAATCATCTTGCAATACATAGGCGGCACGGGAACCATCAAAGGGGTGCCAGCGAAACAACTGTGACCCGATAGGGGCTGTTTCCCAATAAGGCAGAAGCTCATAGGGAGCTTCGGTAGCATTACGATAACCCACGCCGCCCGTTTCCGAGGATCCATAAACCTCTGTCATGCCAGAGAGTCCGGCTTTCTTGAGTTGGGTAATTATTTCTGGCCGGCAGGGTCCTGTGGAGGTAACCCCCCAAACATCGTCGGGAAATTCTGCGTTTAACTCAGCCAGCTTGCCCCATAAAAGAGGAAATGCGATAACCAGATCGCCACCTTGCAGGCCGGCGATTAAACTGCGCATCGGCATAATTGGCATCCACAATACAGAACAACCGAGTGCTTTAGGCAAAAGAACAGAAAAAAGGAATCCATAGATATGATGCCGTGGAACAAAGCTGACGATCCTTTTCCGGCTCTTGAAAATCTCAGCCCATGCTAAAATTTCTTGAACATAAAAAGAGAATTCCTGGGTCGCAGGAACCGGCTCACCGGTACTACCCGATGTAAAAAAAGTTAAATCCAAGGAGGGCTTGGTCCACAACCGATGCATTTCCTCAGCCCATTCCCTCAGTGTTTTTCCGGCAACAGAGATCCTGTCCTCAGCCACGTCAAACATGTGGCAAGCCCGCTGAACGATGTCCGTTAAGTCCGGAAATGTTTTCTCATCGATTTTTATCGATGCCGGCAGAGAACCGCCGGCTGCTAAGCGTAGACGCTGTGGGTAAGACATTGCTCCCAGAAGCAGGCTGGACAGCATTTCTTGAAAATCAATAGCAGATAAAGATACGTGATTCATTGCCTTGCCTTAACGACCTGCCTGAAAAAATTCCCTGAAGGCCGGGGCCAGCTTCCAGGTACAACGGGAACAAAAACTATCTTACCCTCACTTTGAAGGCGCGAAATTTTACAGTAAAGTTGATGCAGTCGCAAAAAATGCTCACGTCGCTTGTGCGATAGAGCGACCCATTCGGCAGATGCCGGAGTTGTCGCCTTCGTAGAGACCCCGCAGGTG
>CAZKQY010000173.1:0-7529 GCA_964555005.1 uncultured Syntrophotalea sp.
AATTTACCACAAAACCGAAAAAATGAAAAGTGGAAACTTGTTATTTTTTGCATGATTACAACTAGTTACAAGAGTTTTAGTTTTTACGATGCCATCAAATAATGCCTGCAAAATTTTAAAGCTTGTTTTTACGACCTCAGCGATATCATGAGCAACAGGGAAAAGCAAGCCATAATAAGGGGTTGCACGCGAGGAGACTAAGTCAAGGTTGCTTCTTTTGTCTGCTCTGAAACTTAGTCCCATCCATTTTTAGGCAATAAAACCCACAACCAACCATCCTGCTTCATGCGGCCGGCTATGCTCCCGGCCTTCTGGCCGAGGCCCCAGAAAAAGTCTGCTCGCACCACCCCTTTAATAGCTCCGCCGGTGTCCTGAGCCACCATTAACTGCTGCAAGGGTTTGCTGCTTTGAGGCCATGTCGTGGCGATAAAGACCGGTGCACCAAGGGGAATAAATTTCGGATCGACGGCCAGGCTACGCTGCGGCGTAAGGGGATAGCCAAGAGCCCCTGGTGGGCTTGGCAGATCCTGTTCGGCCGAACTAAAAAAGACATAGCTGGGGTTTTCGCCTAAAAGCTCAAGCACCTTATCAGGATTACGCTGACACCAGACCTTGATGTTCTGCAAGGACATTTGATCCCGGCTCATAGCACCCGATTCGATAAGCAGTTTACCGATGGAGCGATAGGGATGGCCATTTTGATCGGCATAGTTGACCATCACCCGTTCGCCATTCTGCAGGGAAATGCGGCCTGATCCTTGAATATGCAGAAAGAACAAATCTACCGGATCCTGCACCCAGAACAGCTCATTACCGACAACCGGTGCCTTATCGGAATCGATCTCCGCACGGCTCCAGTAAGGCACTACCCGACGTCCATCGAGACGGCCCCGTAACCGGCGCCCCTTCAGATCCGGATAGAGGGAGCCCAGATCGATCACAAGTAAATCTTCAGGGACGGATAAGATAGGATAGCGATAGTTTTCATCGGGGGTGCGACTTCCCTGCAAGTCGGGAACATAGTAACCGGTAATTAAACCTCGAGTCGAACCGTCTGAATTGTGTACGCGGTGCGGAATAAACCGGTTTTCAAAAAACCGCCGAACCGCCCCACCGTCTGCGGCATCGACTTGCACCGCTTCGGTACACACGGTCTGCCATGAGGGCTCTCGTTTAAAAGATGGACAGGTAACGATAAACGCCTCCAAGGCCGGTCGTAAATCCTCTTGCTGCCAACCTGGCACTTCTTGCCAGGAAACAGCCTGCAAGGGCTCAGCAGGTTCTTTGATCTCAGGTGGCGCAGGAGGGCGGGCACAACTGCTCAGAAGCAGCAAGCTCAGAAAACAACCGAGAAAAACAGAACCACTCAGGCGAGGCAAAAATCCGGACAACATAGGGTATCCTCAAAAAAAATCGAAAAGGCCCTTCAAAGGAAGAGCCTTTTGTTGTCAATAAGCTGTGCAGATTCAGCTCGCAATGACAACTGCTATATACGGGACGACATTGAAGACAAGAATGAACAGTTTATAGAGGCCGATAAATCCGTAAATGACCAGGTTGAAAGCGTCCCGTGACATGGGAAACCATCTGCTGTGCATTCGATAAACCCAGTCGCCGGCAAAAGCGCAGATCAGAAACGACAGAAAGTACAGGCACAGATTGATAACGGTACACCAGGCCAGGAAAGCACGCATAAAATCGAGGTTCATAAGTGATTCCTTTTGAAGTAACTGGCATTGTGGCTGCGGCGGAAAGTACACGGTACCCGATAAAAGGGGTATCGTTTAGTTTTACTTATATCATAAAAAGCCTCATATGCCGGAGCTTAGATCCCTGAAGTTTCTCCAACCGTACCGAAAATGCGGTCCGAATATTTGACATACCAGGCAGCCGCCTGCACCTGGACGATATAGGCCAGCGCAATAATAATGGCGATCTCGGATCCGCTTTCCCCGAATACAGTCATGGCGATGGCCAGGGCGATGGACAGGTTCCGCATCACCGTGCCGTAAACCAGGGCGATCCCCTCACCGCGGGAAAAGAACAGCTTGCCGACCAAGGTGCTGAGAGCAAAGTTAATCAGATATAGCAAGCCGAGGGGCAACAGGTACACCAACAGGGTCTGAGGTTGCTGCAGAATGCTGCCGGCCTTCAGCGCCATGGCCACAAAAACAATGCCGAGAACTCCCAGGGTGGAAACCATTGGAAAAAGCTTTTGCAGATCCTGTTGATAGGCTTCTCTTCCGTAGCGGCGAATCAACATTTTTTGTGTAAGGTAACCGAGCACCATGGGGATAAAAACGATCAGGACGATTTGTTTAAACACCTGCAGCATGGGTATTTCAATAACAGTTCCCATTAGCCATTGCACATAAAATGGAGTAGCGATGGAGCCGGCCACCAATCCGATAACGGTCATCTTGATTGCGGCATTGATATCGCCACGGGCAAATCCGGTCCAGGTAATGGTCATTCCGCTGGTGGGTAAAAGGGCTGCTAACAGCAAACCAAGGGCTACCAGCGGACGGTCGGCGAAGAACCACTGCCCCAGACCATAGGCTATAAATGGAACCAGCGCAAAGTTAATGAATTGAGTGGCCAACTGACAACGTTGCCCCTCGGTGGAAAAAACCTTATCGATCTGCAGATTGACCATCATCGGGTAAACCATCAAAAACGTCAGGGGGATAATGGTGCTTTTAAGCCCCGCAACGGGCATCAGACCACCCAGTGCCAAACCGGCCGCCATCATGGCTGGAATCGTCCAGATAAGATTTTTTTGCAAGAACCCCAAAACTTTCCACATACTTTCCTCCATCTATTTAACTAAGTGTGATTGACTTCTATTGTTTCATCTATTCATATACTATGATTATATGTCAATGCAAGGCATTAATTCTATATGTGGCCGCACAAACAAAAAGGGGGTGAACCGAAGTCCAACCCCTTTCAACACTCTAAAACAGCCCGCTACTGAAAATTCCGGGACCGTTAGAGCTAGAACCCTTCTATCAACCGCTGTCGCAGATCGTTGCCGTCGACGGCCCCGGCCAGCAATTCACTGCAGCTGCGCTGCTCTTCGATGAGTTTTTTTAGTTTTGGCGACAGGCTTGTATCACCCAATAAAATAGCGCCGACCAATTGTTTATTTCGGAAGACAAATAGGGAATAATCTTCCCCTTCCTGCACTTCATAGTGGCTGTAGCTACCATCTTCCGAAACAATCTGACCGATGCTGAACAGATCGACATCTAACACCTTGAGATTGTTGGATCGTGGCATTCCCATAAACCGCCCTGCCCCACCGGCGGCATTAAAACCGGCAATGGCCCCCTGGGCCTGGGCCGGCAACCAGGTACCGTAAAGCACTCCCTGATGTTCCGCCACGTCACCGACTGCAAATATATCCGAATGGGAGGTGCGCATATTGTTGTCGACCAAAATGCCGTTGTTCACTTCCAGTTGCGCCTGCCGGGCCAAAGCACTATTGCAGCGAACTCCGGCGGCAAAAACAACCAGGTCGGCCGGTATCTCTTCACCGGTTTTCAAAGCCACCCCTGCGACCTGTTCGTTTCCGGTAAGTTTTTGCACCTGTCCACCCAAAACGAGACGTATCCCCAGCTTCCGGACATGTTTAGCCAGTTGTTCGCCGGCAGCCCGATTGAGTTGTCGGGGTAGCAGCCAGTCAAAGCCCTCGACAATGGTGATATCCGCACCTTGTTGCGCCAAAGCGGCGGCCGTTTCCAAACCAAGGACGCCGCCTCCGATTACCACGCAGCGCTTGCCACGACCGGCCTGTTGAGAAATAGTGATGGCATCCTGACGGGTACGAAGCCCGAGCACATGCTTCTTGTCGGCCCCTTCGATGGGCGGGATAAAGGAGTGAGCACCCAGCGACAGGATCAGCTTGTCGAAACCCAGCGCCGCACCGTTTTTAATTTGAATCGTTTTTTCGGTCCCTTTGATGGTTTCTACCTCCTGTCCGAGGAGTAATTCGATGCGCTGCTCTTCGTACCAGGTCGCAGGATGGATCAGTAATTGTTCCGACGCTAGTTCCCCGGCCAGAAAACGGGTCAGGTTAAGCCGATAATAGGGAAGTTCCTTCTCTCGGCTGATGACCAGAATTTTGGCCTTGGGGGCAGCCTTTCGTGCAGCCTCTGCGGCAGAAATTCCGGAGATACCGGCACCGATGATAACAATCGTATCCTGGTTGGGGTGGGTTTCGACCGGTGCGTCCTTCACCTCCATCCCTTCAAACTGATCAGCACTGGCACCGCAAACCGGACAATCGTCTGGCGGACAATCCCCCTGATGCGTATAAGAGCAGACCAGGCAACGCCAGGCACCGGGAGCTTGCTCGGCGGTTTCAGAAATCGCGTTATTTTTTAGTTCAAAAACGCTTTTATCGGCCCCGCAAACCGGGCAATATTCAGGTGGTTGTGCACCGATATGTACATAACCGCATACGTTACAAAGCCAACTTTGTTCGGTCATAATATTGCTCCTGGAAATGAGTGTGAAGAGCTATCCTAGAAGCAATTTTCGCCAAATAGCCCTGCTATTTGCTCTCAAATTCTCGAAAATCTGGTTTCAAACAGCCAATTTTTCGTTTCGGCCCGCCAAGTCCGACAAGCTCTCAGGTTTGGCGGGACCCTGATGTTGCTCAAAATAGGCTTTTACGTTTGTTTTTGCAAATGTATCAGACTTTAGCCGTGACCAAAAGCCCCTTGCCATAGTCCGGAAAAAAACCGCATCGCATATTCACCCAATTGTCCGGTATCGTACCCACCCTCTTGCACCACCAGGGTGGGTAGCTTTAATGCACCGAGAACGCAGCCATTCGCATAAAAATCGTCCGGACCAAGAGCCCAGGTACCGGTCGGATCTCCCCGACCGGTATCAAATCCCAGAGCGATAATCAAAAAATCCGGATGATGCCGTGTGATCCGCTTAAGGGCACGTTGTAAAGCCTCCCGGTAGCGCTCTACGGTCAAATGTTCGGCCAGCGGTAAATTTAAATTAAAACCCTGCCCCGATGCAGCACCCCGCTCCTCTGCAAAACCGCTGAAGTAGGGATAGGCAAAACGGGGGTGACCATGGATGGAGACCGTCAATACGTCCGGTCGCTGGTAAAAGATGTCCTGAGTGCCGTTGCCGTGATGATAGTCGATGTCCAAAACGGCTACCTTGCCCGTGGTACTCAGATAATGGGCGGCGATCGCCGTACTGTTGAGATAGCAGAACCCTCCGAATAACCGCCGTTCGGCATGGTGACCGGGGGGGCGTAGCAGCGCGTAGGCAAGTCGCTGACCGCTTAACAACTGGCTCGCTGCGGTCAACGCGCAATCGACAGCCCGTCGGGCAGCGGGGTACGCGTTGTGGGTCAGGGGGGTAAAGGTGTCGATGCAGAAGTAGCCGGCTCGCGTCGGCCGGTCCTTGGGTGGACGACTGGCATTGCGTACCGGAAAAACATAGGGATAGACCGTGTCCTCCTCACCCAGGTTGGTGCACACACTCTTAATGTAAGAAACGAAATCCCGGTCATGCACGGCGGTGACATGACGCTCGGAGAAATGTTTTACCTTTAGAGGCTCAAACAAGTTGGAATCCTGCAACCTTTCGAGTATGGCTGCGATACGGGCCGGCGCCTCCACATAGCCTCGTTCTCTTACATGGTGAATATCGTGGCGGTCATTGACCGCTAGGGCAATGCGCTGATCGTTGGGGATAAAGGCTTCAAGGGGGGGCACGACTGGATCGCGACAGGGCCGCAAACGCACGGGATCATCAACAAAAGATTCAACCACCAAGTTCACGTACTCGGGGGAGCACAGATGGCTGTATTTGCGCTCAAGAATAGCCCGTACGATGGACCTGGCCTGCTCCTTGGCGAGATTGTGTTTCTGGCTGAGATCATCGAATACCAGATAGGGGGGATTATCTTCCCCTTCCTTAACCGGTGTTTCATAAGCCGTGCCGGCGATTGGCCGGGCCCCGTACCGTTCGTAAAACCGCAGCCTGGCCCGATTTCCCTTGAGGGTCGCTGGGTCGCAGCATAAATCCGGATCATCGGGCAAACACTCAAAGAACAGGCCAACAGCCCCCAAAGCCCTGGTTTCCTCCCGCACTCGCTGGTAAAGGGCTCCACCGATACCCCGGCCAGTAAGCTTGCGGGCAGCGGAAATATATTCCAGATAACCGAATTGCAGCTTCGGTTCGTGCAATAGCAGGGCAAAGCCCTCCACCAACCGCCGCTGGTTTTCGGCCACAAAAAGAATCGCACGAAAACGGTATTTAAGCGGATCGGTCAGCTGTCGGGGAAGTTTTTCGATATCTCGAGCCGCCAGGTCTGGAAACTGGCTGCGCAATATCTGTTGAACCTGGTCGATAGCGGTTCGGTTAATCGGAAGTACATCATCGTAAATACGTCGAATGCGGAACATGATCGAATCCAATCATGCAAAGGGAATAAGAGGCGTCAAAAATGCATAGGGATTATACGCGTCTACAATGAACGAAGGGAAGCTGTAAAAATCATCCGATAGGGGCAACGACTGAAGTCGCTGCAGATAAGGGTGGTCTGCTCCATAGAGTTCATGAACCAGACCTTTGACTGCGTCACAAAACCGGCCAATATCCTGGTTTGCTTTGTTACCCGGGTTTTCCCAAACCATATTTCCTTGGTCACTCAAAAAATCGATCTTTTGCAGAAACTCGCTATTGTTCATAATATCCTCCGTAAATGTTGTAGAAAATTTGTGGGGGTCACAAACAACACTAGCGATTCCGAAAATATGTTACCATGTTGGTCTTATTTCAGACTACAGCGTTTCGCGGCACTAATGTAACTTAGCCATTTAAAAACGCTATTGCCGTGCACTGTTGCCGATCTATGGAAACATTTAAAGACAAGGTCTGAAACACAGATGATAAAAGGAACAACCGGAGTTCATTTCTTCTCTTCATCTGGCAAATTACTGAATGCTGACCTCGCTATTTTTTGCCGGAAAAGGCACTAGTCCTACGCCACTCTGCTTAGCCCTCCGGATTCCGCCGCTGAGATTGATGACTCCGGTATAACCGCGCTCTGCCAACATAGCCGCAAGTTTGGCCGAACGATTCCCGCGACGGCACAGAATGGCAAACTCTTTGTGGGGATCAACGAGTCGGTCCAGTTGGGCGCTAAAACCATCAAGATCGTGGCTGCGATCCGTTCGGAAAAAGGTCAGTAATACCGAGCCCGGGATCACACCCGTCTCCCGCCATTCCGGTTCGGTGCGGATATCGACGATGGCAAGACCGATATCGACCAGATCTTGGGTCAGAGACAGATTGCGGTAATCGCCGGCAAAAACCATCTGCGGCAGGTTCAAGAGCATCGTAAACACCAGACACAGGATTAACTTGTTCATCGAAATATCCTTTGGCAGCTAGGAACCTGTTGATGAGATGGTCTCCCCCCGCTACCTAATTCGGCGTCAAAGCGCCATAATGGAGAGTACGTATCTTTCCATTAGCGAGGAGCGAGA
>CAZKQY010000174.1:0-4737 GCA_964555005.1 uncultured Syntrophotalea sp.
GGCGGGCGGCGCTATCGCCGGCCAGGGTCAGAGTTTCCGGGTTGATGTCCAGTCCTATCAGTTCCAGGCCGGTGATCTTGCCCAGTTCGATCAGCAAGGCTCCGCTGCCGGTACCGATATCGAGACAGCGCCCGTTGGTCACCCCGCAATCGTCCACGATCTGCTTTGCCAGCAGCGGATACATGGCGGCGAAAGGGTGATCCGCGTCGTAGCGGTAAAATGCCTTTAAATCTTTTGCCTTTTGTTCGGTCATATTGGTTTCCTGTGAATGTGTTGTTTAAGCCAGGGGCTGGTAATAGGTACTGAAAGCACAGGCCCGGCAGAGGGAGTCGTCCTTGCCTTCCTTCACCGGGACATCCCGATGATCAAGCACTGTTTCTCCGCAGCGGGCGCACTGCACTATGCGCTCCGGTGGCCCCGGAAGGTCGCCGGGACCGAACTCAACCTGGACCTGTTGCCAGTGCAGCAGTTCTGCATCTTTTGCCGCCAGAGCCCAGACCATGGATTCGTCTTTCGGCAGTTTGTCGGCTTCCCCGCGGCTGTGAATACGCCAGGCGTTTCCCGTGCTCTGATTGACGAAGGTGGCGGCCATCTTGCCGTAATCGAAAAACTTCAGACTGCGGCGGCCTAGTCGGACCCCGGTGGCCATGAGGATGGCGTCGGTAATGCAGCGATCGTTTTCCGCCATCACGATCAGGTCCTTGATATCCTCCGCGGCCACCAGTTCGAGGCCCTTTTTGGCCATGCGTACTCCGACCACCTGCCCCAGGCAGAGATGGCCGTGGAAAGCCGCACAGCGTTCCAGAACAGTCTCAACATCATCGACTTTCAACATAGTTTCTCCTTAAATATCAGCACGCGTCGTAAGCTGTCTGCGGCATGAAGTGGCTTTGACCATCACAAAGCCTGCTGCGCAAACGCTCTGGCACGCATATTTTGAAATTTTCCAGTAATTGCCAGACCTCGACATCGGCCTGATAAAGATGACAAAGGTTCTTGCGGGTCACCACATCGTCCGTAGCTCCTTCGGCGACCACACTGCCGCCTCGCAGCATGACCACCTGGCTGGCCACCCAGAGCACATGATCCGGAAAATGGGTCGACATGATAAAGGTGTAGCCTTCGGTCGCCAATTCGGCCAGTTGTTCGAGCAATTTGATCTGGTTGCCGTAATCCAGCCCATTGGCCGGTTCATCCAGAATGAAGGTATGCGCTCCCTGGCACAGGGCCCGGGCGATCAGCGCCATTTGCCGTTCACCGCCGCTGATCTCGGTATAGGGCCGGTCATATAGATCCGCGATGCCCAGCTTGTCGAGGGCCTCCATAGCCAGGGTCTCATCCGCACGGGTATAGGTAGTCCAGAACCCCTTGTGCGGAATGCGGCCCATGAGCACCACATCCAGCACTCGGAAAGCAAAGGAAGCCCGATGAATCTGCGGTACATACGCTATGCGTCGGGCCAGACCGCGCCGATCAAAAACGGTAACCGGCTGGTTTTCGAACAGGACTTTTCCACTTTCCACCGGCAAAAGCCCCAACATGGTCTTCAGCAGTGTCGTTTTACCGCAACCGTTCGGACCGAGCAGGGCGACCAGGCTGCCCTTGCCAATAGAGAAACTGACATCTTTGAGCACCGGGCGAGCGCCGTAGCCGAAGGAGACGTTCCTGACTTCCAGCATGGTCATCTATCCCCAGCCTTTCTTGGCGTTTTTCAACACCAGGATAAAAAACGGAATGCCGATCAATGCGGTAATGATGCCCAGGGGGATTTCCACGTTCAGCAATAAACGGGATACGTCATCCACCACTACCAGATACAATCCTCCGAGCAGAGCGCAGACCGGCAGCAGTTTGCGGTTATCCGGTCCCACCAGCATGCGGCCGATATGCGGGATGATCAGTCCCACCCAGCCGATCAGGCCACCGACCACCACCGTCAGGGCACTGATCACCGTGGCGAAAATAATCAGCCAGGCGCGTATCAAACGCACATTGACCCCAAGGCTTGCCGCCTCTTCATCGCCCATGCTCAGCACATTAAGATAGCGCGCCATAAACATCAGCCCGCCCAGCCCGAGCAGGATAGGGATAGAAACCGCCAGGGTGGTGGTGCTGTCGGCCATGGACAGTCCGCCCATCAACCAGTAGACGATGGCCGGCAGCTGATCGTAGGGGTCGGCCAGATACTTGACGATGGATAACACCGAGGTGAACAGCGACCCGCTGATGATGCCGCCGAGAATCAACATCAGCAACCGGTCGCCCCGATACAGCCGGGCAATGCCGAGGGCAATGCCCACGGCCAGCAGGCCGCCGCCGAAGCAGCACAGCTGCACCCCGAACCAGCCCCGGGACAACAGCATGCCGAGGGCGGCACCGCAGGAGGCGCCGGGCAACACGCCCAACAGACCGGGCGATACCAGGGGGTTGATAAACATGGACTGAAACGCGGCGCCGGAGGTGGACAGCGCGGCACCGATCAGCACTGCCGCTGCTATTCTGGGGGCGCGGATTTCCCAGAGAATATTGCGCAGCAGTTCATAACGCTCCGGTGTCATACCTGGCCAGCCCAACAGCTGCTGCCGCATGAACAGCACGATCTCCCGCAGGGAAATGGGATACTTGCCGAGACTTAAAGAAACCAGCACCGCCCCCAGGAGCAGCAGCGCCAGCAACGCCGGCAGCCAGCGGCGAACCGGGAGTGTGACGGGCAAAGGGCTGTCAGTTAGAGCTCTACTCATGAACCTGCGCCTCTACATTTTGGAGAATGTGCCGGGTATCTTCCAAGGAGATATCCACCTGCATGAACAACCGGTAGAAATCCTGCATTTCCTGCTGCATATTGATGCCAAATTGTTGCGGATATAGGGTTTGTGCCACCCACTTAAGCCCCAGCAGGCGCATGAAAGAGGGCGGCCGGTCGAACCAGTTGAAGGGAGTCCTGGGGATCAGATAGACCCGCCGGTTTTTCACTGCCGGCACATTTCGCCATTGAGGCGAGGTAAATATCCGCTGGTAAAAGGTAGGGTCCTGCACCAGAATTACTTCCGGTCGGTACAGCAAAACCTGTTCGAGGGAAACCTTTTCCATTCCATAGAGATTGTTCACATCTCCCGGATGCACGTTGAACCCGCCGGCCAGGTCGATGAGTTCCGCATGCCAGGTACCCCGCCCATCGGTGCTGAGTCCGTCGGCCCCTTCCGCATAATAGACGCGCACCCGTTGGTCCTCGGGAATGGTCTTCACCCTCGGCAAGATCTCCTGCAGGGTTTGTTCAGCATAGACGGCCAGTTTTTCCGAGCGTTGTGAACGTCCAAGCAATTGCCCCATGAGGCGTATATTGGCGGGATAATCCTGCAGACGTTCGAGGGTGAAATAGGCCACTGGAATATTGAATCGTTGCAGAAATGTATCGAATTTGATAGCCGCAGCATTTTTTTGCCAACAGATCACCAGTTGCGGCCGCGCCTTGAGTAACACTTCCAGATTGGGGGTATGGCCCTGGCCGTAAAAACCGCCGATCACCGGCAATTCCCACAGGTGATTGGGGAGAAATTTGCGGTCCCGCTCCTTGATTGGTAAAGTCAGCCCCACCAACAGGGAAGGATCGATGGCGCAAGCCAGATGGTTCCCCGGCGGTGAAGCGACGTAGACGCGCTCCAGCGTTTCAGGCAACTCGACCCTTCGTCCGGCCATGTCGACCACTTGGCGGGCCAGGGCGGGCGCGGCGATGAGAAACTGCATCAGCAACAGAGACAGAAAAAGGCCGGCACTCTGTCGGTAGATTCTGTTCATGGACGTCTTCATGGCATCTTCCTCAGAAGTTGTAACGGATATTGCCGAAGTAGTTGATACCCGGCTCCGGGTAGCCTTCGTCGTAGGCGAAATCGCTGTCGAACAGATTGTTGATGCCTGCTTCGATAATCAGGCCTTTATGCGGTACGATCTCGACCTTACCGTTAATCACGATGAACTTATCGGCAATGCGTACCCCGTTGCTGGAGCTGTAGGACTTGGAATAGTAGTTCAGGTCGGTTTGCAGGCTCAACCCGCGCCGGGCCTGGTAGCGCAGTATTATGGGTCTGCCTCGAGGAACATGATTTTTTTGGCAAACTCGCCGAATAGTTGAGACGTCAGCGACAAGAGCAACAGTTCCCTTCCCCTTGGGGCATGATGCTGTCATAATAGATATGGTCGTGTCAACGGAAGATTTTTATTTGCAGAATTTTATTCGCAGCTATCGTGAACAGCGTGGTTGGTCGCAGCAGCAGCTAGCCGAGTGTGCCGGTCTGTCGCGGACCGGCATCGGCGCCATTGAATCCGGTCGACTGATTCCTTCTACTGCTGCGGCTCTGTCTCTTGCCGCCGCCTTTGGCTGCAAGGTAGAGGACCTGTTTGTTTTGCCCGGGCAAAAGGCTGTTGAATGGGCCTGGCCACCGACTGCAAATATCTGTCGCTACTGGCGGGCGCTGGTTGGTGATCGTCAATTTCTCTACCCGGTAGAGCCCGGCCCGCTTGGAATGGTTTCTCACGACGGAATTTGGCGTGACGGGAGGTGTTGCCATCATGCTATTGCAGAGCCTGCTAAGACGCTGGTAATTGCCTGTTGTGATCCGGCGGTTGGTTTGCTGGCCAGTGAGTATGCCCGTCAAACCTCGTTCCGCATGCTGGTTGTGGCACGGTCCAGCCGTATGGCTTTGGATTTGCTGGGTGCCGGCTTGATTCATGGGGCGGGGG
>CAZKQY010000175.1:0-4057 GCA_964555005.1 uncultured Syntrophotalea sp.
GCGCACCGGCTCTGCGGGAATCTTGTTTTTGGGATCGATCACCTCGCCGGTTTTCTCTTGCCTGACAGGATCGGGCAGAATGGGGCCGTCGGCCATGATGAGGCGGGCCTTGGCCTGCCAGCGATACGGCATTTTAATTGTGCTATTGCCGATTTCGTCAGGCACCCTGAAATAATATTCCAGGGCGGTCATCCGGCCATCGGTGATGCACGGTTGCACGTCGTAGGGAGGTAAAGGGATTTGCCAACCCCATTGGGTGACCTGACCGTTTCTGCAGTCCACCGACTTGGCCTGCTCGATACAGGCGCGTGCATCGAGCACGTCATGCTCTTCCACTTTGGGCAGGTGCACGGTCACCACAATATCGCCCTTTCGGGGGCTCTTACCAGCAGGGTTGGACAGCTTGCGCATTTCGATGCGGGGACTGAACAGACAATTGGCGAGCACGGCATGGGCCAGCGCCTCATCTTCGCGCAGATACCTGAATTCGTTCGAGCCATTTCCGGCGCAAAAGGGGCCGTTGCCTGCCCATTCCTCAAGGGGCTTGTCCTCCACAGCGGCGGCAATGGCGACACCGAGCAGCACCACGGCCAGGGCGGCCCAGGTGTAGGGAGCAAAGACTCCTAGGGGAGCCAGACAGGCAATTTTCGAGCTCAGGGCGGCGCTTCCCAGCAGTCCAAGGCCGAAAAGAGTGAAACCCGCAGCGGCAATGCCGTGAGCTATGGCGGCATCGTTGTCATGCTGATCGAAGTTATTCAGCATATCCCTGAGCGAAAGGGACGCGCTGTAAAATGAGGCCACTGCGCCAAGGGTCGGCAGGGCCGGCAGTCCGCCTTTGCCGATAGGAATCTTAACGGCCTTGATGCCACGAGCGACTGCGCTTTCTTCCCCGGCAACCTCAACGATAGCTTGCAGGGTGGCGTAGGAGAGGTCGGCGTATGCGCTATATACGTCTGCTCTCCCAGTTTTGCCGCTATTTTTGTAAGCATGCACCACCGACTGTAAATTCCAGATCTCAAGCATTACCACCACCGGCGGAATCCCCTTTCGCAGCGCTTTGAGCGATCCGGCTTTTAAGGCCACGCCGCGATCCACCTTAGCCTCCATATCCGCCAGTTTCCAGGCGAGCCGGCAATCTTCCGGAATCGTGGTCAGGTTTAAATTGGCTTTGTGGAAGCCCGCGGTTTTGAAATGTCTGCTTTTTAGTTCCTTGACTTTTATCCAGTCCCAATTTGGAACGGGCTCTCCCCTGTATTGGGCGATATACCGGGGGTTATCGGAGGCGAGGACATGACCCGCATCGTCGAGTATTTTGTGGGTGACCGGGTTGTTTCGGGAAGCTTTTAGCATTTTGTAGGCTTTGGCCTCATTCAACCCGCGGCTCTTGCCCATATTGGCGTGGGTGATAATTCGGTTTTCCGGTATCTCCTGAAGATTGGTGGAGAAGCGCAATCCGACAAAATCGTCGGGATAGCTCGCTTTGGTCAGTCGAATGACGGTCTTGATGTCGTAATGGACCGCCTCATCGACCGCTTTTTTCCATTGCTGGCGGAAAGAGCCCACCAGATCGCTCAGGGATTGGTCTATGAACTCCGCTGTGCGACGGGCCTCCTGGCTGAGAAAGCCGGGGACTTTCGCGGTACCGTTAAAGGCGGCGATATAGGCTGCGGACCGGAATGTGCCCATGCCGTCGTTCTCTTCTTCCAATTGTTGTACGGGGCCGTCGCTTTCGACCGGGGCCTGCTGCTCGGTGGGGAATAGGGCAGCATGCAGCGGATGGTCAGGACGAAGCAGGGATTCCAGGTAGTGGCAGCCGGGATCCTTTTCGTATGGAGGTCGGTCACTATCCTGAGATAGATTCAGTTGATCGTCGAGAGCACAGGGGTCTATATCGATTGCCGAAAGAAGCCCCCCTGCTGCCAAAATACTTTGGGCGTACCTGAAATTTTCGTTGCTGAAATAGTCGATAAGGGCGGTGTTGACATCGATAAAGTCGGTGCGCGCCACCGGTTGGCCATTTACCTTGCCTTGCAACCATCCGACATGGATTTCCTTCAACTTGCGAATGTGGGCGCGCAACTCCTTGCGCTTGGTGACTTCCAGCAAGGTTTCGAGTTTATTCTTGTTGGTTTTGTCCCTGCATTTGCCGAAAATGGTCTTTTCGGTTGTCTTGGTGGTTGTTCCTCCCCAGTAAGTAACATCCTGCACAGTCCGTTCGGCGGACTTGGAATCGAAGAATAAAGGGTAGGCCAGGGCGGCGCTTTTATAAAAGGGCTTTTGACTGATTTTTTCCATCAGCTTTGTCAGCTCCTCAAGGGCGGTCTTATAGTTATGAGCATTCTCGGACGCCATCCCAAGCGGGTCCTGCAGGAACACCACAGGCATTTTGCTGTACTTGTGCAACTGCAGCGAATAGATCTTGGCCGTTACCTTTTCGGCGCTCTGGATGTTAAGCGTATTGTTTTCGGTCAGGATCCATTCCTCGAGTTCCAAGGTGATGTCCTGCATCCGCCCTTTTCGGTTTTGCGCCGTCTCTTCTGGCGAAAATTTGGGCATGGGGGTGCCGTTATTCAGGCGCGGCTCGTTGATTTTGTCCGAGTCCATGCCGCCCATGGCGTTGATGCGGGGCCAGCTCCACTGCACTTCGGAATAGGCGATTTCGACGGTTTGGGGTTTATTGTCGATCTTCCAGGGCACGATGACCCGGCTGTCGGCTTCGCCGGTGGCGGGGCGGAAGTGTTGGCCCTGATAGCGGCGCAGATTGACGTCTTTGAGAAATCCGCTGGGCAGGACCTGCAATTCCCGCCAGAGATAGCCGTTGCGGTAGATATACAGCCATCCTTCGCGCAGTTCGGCGGCTTGGGCTTTATCCATGGCCGAGGTGGCGTAGCGCTTGGGAATGATGGGAACGGTGAAATTGGCGTGTTCCTCGGGTCTGGTCGGACGCGGCGAATCGGCTGGAACGGTTTTGGTGCGTCCGAGTGGGATGACGATGAATTCCTTGTCTTCCTTTGCCTCTTCATCAAACTGGCTGTCGTTGAGGACCAGTGAGAGGTGCTGGAGCCCGGATTTCAGGTTGTCGATCATCAGTTCGCGATAGCGCTGCGGGTTTTCCCCGTCCAGATATTGGGCAATCCGGTGGTGTTTTGTTGCGCTCATGCCTCTTCTCCTCGATGGAGACCCTTGAGCAACGGCGTCTCTTCGCCGGTGTGGCCGATATCGACCCGGTTGGGCTGTTCGGTCCCTTCCAACTCCTCCACCTCCTCGGGTTTTACCCCCCTGGCCGGCGGCGCGCCGGGCTGGGAGAGGGGCATGGGAGCGGTGTTGCAGTTGTTGCTGACCATCATGTCTCCCTGGCGCACGGCTGGGATGCCCTCGATGAAGACGTTGGAGGAACCGGAGACGAATTCGGCTTTGCCGCAGATGGTGCCGCTGCGAATCCCCTTGCGGTCGCCGGGCTCGTCGCCGGTGCTTTTGGAGAAGATGGAGCCCTGGTGGCAGACGGGGTTGCCGTTGATGAACACCGTGCTGGCGGTTTTGGCTGCGTCGGCGCTTCGGGCGACGTTGGTATAGGGGATGGGAACGACCTGTTTGCCGATCTTGGTCAGGCAGACATCGACGGTGACCAGTATGCCTTCGCTGCCGGCGTGGACGGCGGTGCGGCCGTTGATGAGGACGTTGCCTTTTTTCTTGGACATGGTGATCTCTCCGTGTGGGTTTGTTATCGACATAAATAGATTTCCCCCTCACCCCAGCCCTCTCCCCAAGGGGAGAGGGAGCTTTTTTACATTCCTTTTCCCCTCTTCTCTGCGGGCAGGAATTGGGTCACTTTTTCTCCGATCCTGACGATTGCTTCACCCTTGTCAAACTCACCGCCCCCCGAGACGTGGAGGGGTGGCAGGTGCAAACCAGCAGGTTGTCCGCCGTCGGGAACTCGAATTCGAAACGGGCACAACCCAGGGCCAGGCCGAGAGGCAGGGAGGCGGCTCCGGTTTCGCCGAGGGTGCTGCAGGGGCGCAGGATTTCGAATTCCCTTGGGACGTTTTCCCGACGCGGC
>CAZKQY010000176.1:0-8350 GCA_964555005.1 uncultured Syntrophotalea sp.
CAACTGCGTTGTGTCTAAGGCCAATAGCTACGGCTATGCAATCTTAGACACGCCTTGTTGACCCACCAAATCCCGGCACAATCTTGCGACATTCTATAGGATACAGGGTACTAGTTTTCTAGTCATTCTTGGCCAATATAATTAGTGAACCTGGTTTGCGGGCCGAAACTACTTTTTTCTAAAAAGTTGTCTCGGATTTTGTGGCAGGCCCAAAAGGAAATCAATAGCAGGATTCTCGATCCCTGACATATCAGAAAAGCCCTCGATCGCCTGACCGAGGGCTTTTGGTGTCTAATGGATGGTGATTTGTAAGGAATCACCAGCACGGGTCGCAAGTGTCTGAGTAACCAGTTTTCATCCAAAAACGACCCTTTTCCCACGTGAAAACTGCATTGTGCCCATCCATGATTTCCGGATGGACACTAACCAGGGGCGACTCAGTATCTGTTTTTAAACACCTTGCCTGCTGCACAGGACAGACTAGCCCGGAAAGTATCGGTTCAATTCTGCTCCATTTTGATAAGGACCATACCTGTTTTGGGTTGGCTCAAGATCCGGCACATCTCCAAAAGCTGCAGATATTCATCGGGAAGCACCACCATGGGTTCCATATTGACTTTTTGGGTGATCCGGAGGCGGGATGGCAGACTCTGGCCATCCGGAATAGACCGGGTCTCCATGCTGATGGTTCCGGCCCTGGGAATATTAAATTGAAGCTTTCCGGGCGGAATCTTCTCCATTGAAACAGCTTTATCCGGCAGCACGACTTCAATATCCACCGAGCCTTTATGGAAATAGTTCCGGTACATGGGGTTTTGACGCTGGTCCCGACCGACACCGGCCATATTGCCGATCAATCCGGAAAGCTTAAGATAGAGAAAATCATCCTGCCTTATGGCATACTCTTTCACTCGGACTGAAAACTCTTCCTTGCCGGGATAGGTGTCGTAATCCACAAGATATTTTCCCAAAAGCTTTGCCCCCCGGCTCAGGGCAGTGACCTGCTCCTGAAAATAGCGTCTCCGTTTTTCCGGCGGCATCTGGCTGAACAGTTTATGAAATTCAGCAAACTCATTGCCGTAATAAAGAATTTTCTTTTGGATAACGGCATCACCATTGTCAGCAAGTTGGATACGGTATGAACTGTCTTGGGCATCATTGAGGTTAGCTATCGGGGCATGGATGATTTCAAACCGGCCACTTGACACCATCATGCCGGGCAGACCCGTCGAAGGCGTGGACCCGAGTTCTGCATATTGATCGGTGTCATTCAGATAAATGAATTCCCCGGCATCTTGGACCCGTACCAGAACGGTATCCAGCCATTGGGGGGCTGGATACTCCTCCATAGCCCGGGCAAGATCCGCCACCCTTGAAGATTTCGATACCAGAACATATTCGGAGTTAAAGCCTGCGGCCTGGAGGAGAGCATGTATCAGTACCGCCCTGTCAGCGGAATTTCCATAGCCATCTGTCAGGGTCCTGAGAGCCGGAGTGATCTGGTCCAGGGGCAGCCTGCTGAATCCGATGTCAACGAATGTGATCTGGCGGGCCACAAAATCCCGGATGGCCTTGATGCGGCTGCGGTTGTCCGTGGCATCCCGAATCAGCTCTCGGGCTTTGGTGATAATTTCAGACTCAACCCTGGCCCCCTTCTCCAGGGCCTTTCCCACTATTTCGGCATAACTTTCCCAACTGCCGGCAGATACAAAAAGGGTGGGATTAAACGTGTACCAGGGAGGCAGATTTTTCTCCGATTTAACCGGAGCGATGTGCCGGGCTGTAAATTCATGAATGGTGCATCCCCCCTCTTTCCTGGATTTTTCCGTGATCACCCGTGAAGATGAGCGTTCCCATATCTTGTTCAGCCCCAGCCCTTGGTCCGCCCGGAGAATTTTGATGGGCAGCTTGGATGGGATTTCAAGACGAATGGTTTTTTTCAGAATGGGATCGGTGTATCTGAACACTGGATTGGCTGAAAAAAAACGGTTGTGTCCGCCCTTCTCATGGTCCCAGGCAGCCGGATCCTGACTTAAAAAGTCGCCGCCCAGTGAGAAAAAACTCTGATTTTTCTTTCGGCGCACAACAGTTAATTCAATAACAGAGCCCACCTCCACTCCAGGAAGACTAGCCACCATGGTTTTTTCTCCGGGATAGCGGGGAGCCTCTCCCACCCACCCGGCATCCATGGTGTTGATCTCTTGCTCAGTAATGGTTTTCACCTTTCCCGAAGGACCGGTTACCCTGGCCTTTTCCAGATACACCTCCTCCCATACCGGATTGAAATCCATTCGAATATCACTGTATTTTTTCTTACCGGCATAGGTCAGCACTTTTATTGTCACATTCCGGATGCAAGTCCAGTTTCTGGTATCTTTCACCTTGTATTCAATTTCTTCATTCAGTACTACCGCATCGGCCTGAAAGGCTGAGTACCACTTTTCAGCAATGGGATAGGCCTCGATTTCCAGGGGATTGAAAAGAACCATCCTTTGATTGCAGACTTCTTTTTTTCTTAAAAGTTCCCTGAGGGAAAGGTATTGCTCCGGGGAATACTGGGGGAGTTTGAGCTTAAATAAATTTTCACTGTGGAGGGTGTTGTCCGCCATTGTCAGCTTCCGGGACCAGGATACCCCCTCATTTTCAACGACTGCATACTGCGGCAGATCCTTAAGTTTTCCCACGGCCCGGCTCAGCTTCAGATCCATGGTCTCCCTGACTCCGCAGGTATATTCGGTGAATAAGGGATATTTACGCTTTTCAAGCCCAGTCCGGCCCAAAAGATGGTTCACCATACCCAGGTGACCGCCCATTTCCGGCAGGGGCAGCATGATGGTATCTTTGCCGACAATCCTTATATCTCCTGATTCAAAAGCAAGCTTAACGATCAGGGGCTGGGCGGTATTCATCATGTTTTCAGGCAGAACAGTGTAACTGATAAGTCTTGCCCCGGGTACAAACTCCTTGATCATTTTTTCAAAAAAGCCTTGCTGTTCATCGGGCAGCATTCTTGCGAAAGCCCCACGGTAAGCATTATCGTTGATGCCGTTGAAATGGAGAGTTGATTGGGCCGTCAGCCGGCCATTGACGTCAAGGGTGCCTTGAATGGCAATTACCATCATGTTCTCATCTGCCGATTCCACGGGGCTTGTGCGCAATGTCTCGCCCTTGGGTGTTGCTACAAGATAGCTCTGGTTGCCCAGATAGCTTGGAAACATCCGGCTGGTATTCTCGTCTGTGGCATCCATAAGCCGGTAGGAGCCGCCGGGTTCACGCACTGCGGTAATGGCATGGTTGAAAAAGAGCTGGGGCACTTCGGAATCTTTTTTAGGACCGTTCATGATCAGGGTGGGATAAGCTTCCAGGCCGGCAATGCGCAGCATGGCCGCCAGAAGAGCAGCCTTATCCCGGCAGACCCCGGCCCGCTGGTCAAAAGTCATACTCACCGGATGGGGTTCATATCCGGGAGAGTCCTTTTCCACGGTAAGGCCCAGATAACGGATTTTTTGGGAGACCCAGGTAAATATGGCCTGCATCCGCTCCTCGGGGTCGTCCTTTCCCTGTATCAGCTTTGCCACCACTGCCCGCATGGGGGGAGTTATCTTTCCCATATTGGGTTTGCAAAGGTTCCAGTACCACCTGGAGAGGGATTCCCAATCCCTGTTTGTGCTGACCAGAAGGCGCTGCACCTGGGTATAAAGGGGGGGCATATCGGGTTCCGGGATGGTCTGGGGAACGTTTTTCGCCATCCACTTATAGACAATAGACCCATTTTCTTCACTCTTTTTAAAGGTTACTGTACCGGGAATTTCCGATTTCAAGGCCATCCGCTGCAAGGGGGTTCCCTTGGGCGCAATCACCGTAAAGAGAGACCTTTTGATAGGGCTGGTTCCCTCAAAGGTGACATAATCACTCCAGGTGCCGGGGGTGCGCACCTTGGTAAAATTGTCCCGGATAATATAATGAATAGTGTCGCCGATATTCAGGTCCGGCACGTTCAAGCGCAAAATCTTACTATTGGGATTGTAGATATTGGATTTCATCTGAGACGGTTCGATCATGATCCGGCTGTTGCCCGAGGCATCCACGGTTTGAACCGTACCATCACTGGAGATAATCTCCACTATCTTGAAGGCTGTGTCGTTGTATGGGATGGTAAAGGATGATGAAAGGGTGGTGAGGCTGGAGCGCCCCTTTTCCGTCAGAATTTTGGAGTAGCATTCGAACCATTCGATGTAGGTGCCATCTTCCCGGTATTTGACCCATTTATGCACGTCAACATCCACGGTATCGGCATTAGGATAGCCAATTCGGGTCACCTGAGCTGTGGCCTTGATTGCACCTGCCCGGTCCAGCATGCCGGGATAAAGCGCTTCTGTCCATGCCATGGAAGCAGACGGATAGAATAGCAAGATAAATGCAGCGACAATCAACAGCAATCGAACCGGAGTGCGGAATTTATTATTCATTTAATATTTTCTCGTGATCTAAAAATCACTAAAAATTGAAGCGTTAGCGCCTAAACAGGACGTTTCACTTTAGGCAGCCCCTGCACCACCAGAGCATAAGAATCATCTATCATCGAAAAAATCTCCTCATCGGCGATAGAGCCATCGAGAACCAGCGTATTCCAGTGACGCTTATTCATATGGTAACCGGGCAGAATAGCCGGATAGAGATCACGCAAAACCTGCGCCTTGTCGGGATCACACTTCAGGTTCATGCGTAACGGGTCATCGTTGATACCCAGCAAAGCAAACATTTTACCGCCGACTTTAAGCACCAGAGTCTCGTCATCAAAGGAAAATTCTTCAACGGCTGCAAGCTTTGACAAGAGGTAACTGCGTAAAGTTTCAAAGTTCATGTGCTGATTCCTGTTGAACTGGAGAAAACGAGCAGCGCTGTACGTAATTTTTTTTCGGCATCCCCGGCTGGCGCGGGCGCAGGGTTTGCTTTAAGCGAAACTCCATGTTGGCGATAAATCAGTCTATATGCTTGCCGTTAGGTTCCACCATGAGCGTCATCAACGTGTTCCATCCGCGCGTACAACTTAACGACCAACTGCTTAAATTGCTTGAAGCGTTCTTTCGGAACAGCTGCCATCAGTGGAATGTCAGCGGTCAATGGATTTACTGCCCGTCCTTTGATGTGCAGTTCATAATGCAGATGTGGGCCGGTGGAACGACCGGTATTTCCAGACCGTGCAATCACCTCTCCCCGTTTGACCTTCTGACCGCGTTTGACATTGATTCGGCTTAAGTGCAGGTAGCGCGTCAGGTATTGTCCATCATGCTTAACTTCAATGTACTTACCGGCGAAAGGATGGTTTTTCACCCGCGTGATTTCACCATCTGCGGTTGCTATAATTGGAGAGCCGCTGGACATGGCAAAATCGACTCCGCGGTGCGGGCTGATACGCCCAGTAATAGGGTGCATACGACGCAGATTAAACGGAGAACTAACACGGTGATGCCCTTTGAACGGATAACGCAGAAAAGCCTGAGCGAGACTTTCCCCGTTTTCGTCATAATAATTTCCGTCGGCAAACAAGAACGCGCTGTAACAATGATTGCGCGCTGAAAAACGGATGCCTTCGATATGGCTTTGTCCGGTTGCCTGGTCGTCGACAAACTGCAGACTGCGCACCACCTGAAAGCGATCACCAGCTTGGATATCACGAGAAAAATTCAATTTACCCTTAAACAGGCTGGTAATATTGCCGGTTTCCTGCTCACTCAGCCCAGCCGCCAAAGCCGAGGCATAAAAACTACCATCAATTTCAGCCTCAACTGTGTGACTCTTCCAGACCCCGGGCAGAATAATTTCTTCAGATTCAAATAGGTTTTTATCCACGCGCCGGTAAATAATTTGATGGGCCAGATCAATAAACAGCTCCATCTTCTCAAGTTCACCAGTTTTTTCATCCAGCGTAAAAATCAGACGGTTGCCCAGACGCAAAATATCCAGCGCCAGCAATGATTCATCGGCAGAAAGAATCTGAAACAGCACGGTCTGATTAATCTTCACGCTGTCAAAAATCGCACTAAGGTTATCCCCGGGCGCGACAACCCGCGTTACGATCACTGGCCCTTGAGGCAGCGCGATAGCCGGGACAACTGGCGTAACCGCAGCGGATTTTTCCTGCGCAACAAGCTCGTTCTCAGATGAAACCGGCTCAGAAACAGAAAAGAATGAGGAAATAACCGCCCCCAACCCGACAACAACCAGCAGGAGCAGCAACAGCCACAGGCGCCGGTTACGGCGCTGTCTGCGTGATCGCGCAAAGTCTGGTTTCCAGTTTGCATTCATAATAGTCCAAATGGGGTCACCCATTAAAAGGCTCGTGTCAATAGCACAAAAATACCCCTGAGCATTTGTTTATGCTCTTTCTTGCAGAACGTACGGCCAAGTTGCCAATTTCTTCACATGTGCCAAGATTTCTTGTTTTCTGTGTCAGCCAGTTGCTGCGCCAGTCACCCATCAGAATCAAGGCCGACATCGTATGCTCTTTTGAGCATTGACCAGTGGGTGTCCCTCTGACGCGGGCCATGCAGAGCATTACTCTTCGCTACACGAAATGGATCAAATATGCGCAAAGGACATACCGGCCATGTTTTTTCAAGGCCGGAACAAGGCGCTTTTGCTGGATGTAGACGCCTATCTGCTCAAACTGATCCGATACCTTCATCACAATCCCGTGCGGGCAGGGATTGTGTGTTGCGTAATAAATGGCGCCGCCTAATCTAGCCTAATTCACCATCTTGGTCAAACAGGCAACTATCTCAAAAGTTGTTCCAGCTCCTTTGGAGCGTCGGTTTAAGGTAAGGCAACCAAATTTAGATAATTTCTGGTTTACAAAAAAAACCCAACGGGCGATCCAGGCGGGGTTTTTGTGTTTTATAACTCGTGATGTATGAAGCACCCCTGGCAAGGTTAAGTTGCATATTTTGTAAGACCCATGTAGTTTTTTAGTGTCAGCAAATCTTTTTTTTTCAATCACCTATTGGCTAACAGATGAGAATACATTCGCTTCAGCACGTTCCATACAAATTTCTGACAACTTTTGAGCAATGGGCCAAAAATAAAAAACACTCTATTTCGAAAACCTTTTTTTACCAGAATTTCGAACTGCCTGCATTAAATGATTTCGATCTGTTAATTATCCTCGGAGGGCCAATGAGCATATACGAGGAAGATAAATATCCGTGGTTGAGAGTCGAAAAGAAATTTATAGCCAGTGCAGTTGAAAAGAAGAAGCTTGTTTTAGGAATCTGTCTCGGTGCAGAACTTCTGGCCGATGCCCTTGGAGCCCGAGTATATAAAAACCGTTACAAAGAAATTGGCTGGTATCCGGTTTCACTGACTGAGACGGCAAAAGATTCCCGAATCTTTAGTCGCCTGCCAAGAGCCTTCACCCCTTTTCACTGGCATGAATATACTTTTGAGATTCCCAAAGGATGTAACAGGATCGCTGAAAGTGCGGGGTGTAAAAATCAGGCGTTTGAATGCCAGGACAAGTTTATAGGTCTGCAGTTTCATATTGAACCCTCCACTGAAGATATAAAGAGGGTTATATCGAGCTGTGGCGACAGTATCGAGAAAGGCAAATATATACAGAACCCAGAAGAAATATTGAACGCTAAATTCAATTTGGAAGAAGTCAACTTCGAGATGTGTCTTTTGATGGATGGGCTAGAGAGTATGACACGCCACTAGTTTTCTAGATACTCTTGATCTGTGCTCCTCGACGAGGGAAGCCGTGTCCAATATATTGGTCCACGTTGTTTTAAGGGGGCAGAGAAGTCTAAAAATTCAAATTATTATGATTCCTGCAAAGCAGGACGCTTAAAAACACCCTGGCTGTGGTGAAAATGTGAACCATCGATAAAACGAGAGCTCAACAATTTTTGGCAACTTGGAAGACTCTCTTCCCTTCCCTGCCCGTCCCGAACCAACAGATCGATAGCACCGAATTTGTTCCTAGCGGGGAGCCGCATCAGATATTCGTCGCTGTCGATCTGGTCAAATAATCCAGCGCCGCTTGATGTTACGCAAACTGATCAGGAAGAGAGTTGCGCAGAAAACCAGTAGCATTCCGAAATCCATGGCCACCGGCATCAGGCTGACCCCTCCGAAGCCTCGGTGCAGGATATCCGCACCATAGGTCAAGGGAAACGCATAAGACAAAGGGCGCAGCAATGCCGGTAGCTGTTCAATGGGAAAGAATAACCCGCACAAAAAAATCATGGGGAAGCGAAAGAAGTTGGAGAAAGTCTGGGCCTCGAAGACTTCGCTGACCGAAACCGCGATAAACAGGCCCAGAAAGGTGGAACTGACGGCGATGAGGACT
>CAZKQY010000177.1:0-5895 GCA_964555005.1 uncultured Syntrophotalea sp.
AAGAACTTTTTTGCTGAATAGTTACAAACCAACTACTATTCTTAAGCCGTCTCTTTACTGATGGTCAAAAAACCGCGTTTTTTTTTGGCAACCAGCGTAGCAAACAAACAATCAAAAACTTCCCGATAATCCATGGCAAACCGCACCAGCAGCAAACAGGCAAACCACACTGTCAGCCGCGATCTGCCATCAATCATCTAAAAAAAGGGCCGGGCAAAAGCCCGGCCCAAAAATATCACAAACCAACTAATTCAAGCAATCTTAGAACTTGAAGCGCAGACGGGCATCGGTACGGAAGATGTTGTCGGCATCGCCACCGGCGGACAGGGCGTCAAGAGCATCGCCAGCTATCAGGTAGCCAGCGTTAATGTCGGCGGTCAGGCCCTTCATGATAGTATAACTGGTGCCGAGTACGAATTCGTGACCGATTTCGTCATCGCCGAGCAAGGTATCTTCGTCGGTATTGTGCCAGAAGTACTTGGCCCAAACGTCCGTCTTGGCGTTGACAGCGTACTTGACGCCAGCATAAATGATCTTGTAACCCTGGTCAGCGATGTAGAAAGACTCAGCAGGGGAGTTGTCGTCGGCAAAGTTGTCGAAAATAATTACGGAGCCGAGGATTGCGGTGGACATATCAATTTGATCGAAGTTGTCCAGATCGCCGTCGGTGTTGTCGTCGTCACCGGGGGTGAAAAGACCGCCGAGGGTGTAAGTAGCCTTGCCGTACTTGGCATCGATCTGAGCGTGGAGCAGGTAAGCGCTGCGATCGAGATCGTCGTCGCCGATTTTAACTTCGCCGGTCAGGTAGATCGCGTTGAACATACCGGAAAAATTCTTGTATTTACCGGTACCGGCCAGGCCGATCCAGATTTCTTCATCCTGATAATCTGTCGGACCGGCAGCGCCACCAAACAATTCCATCAGGTCTTCCTGACCCTGGTCAGCGTAAATGACAAACGCGTTAAGGGAATTGCCGTTTTCGAAAACGTAGGTCACGTCGGCGGCGTAGAAATCGTCGTAATCATTTTTGTCGTTGTCATCATCGCCGCTGCTGATTTTTACCAGATCATTGCGGAACCAACCAAGGGAATACTTCCAGCTGCCTTCGGTACGTTTCCATTTAATACCGGCAGCGTTGTCGCTCCAGAGCAGGGCGTTGTAGCCGACGGGCTGCAGGCCAACGGACACGCGGGAAGCACGATCAAAGGGCAGCTCGATGTCGGTGTAGGCCCAACGCAGCTCCAACTTACTTTTGGCGTCGCCAGCAAACGGGGCTGAAGAATCACCGAATTTGGCGCTACCGAATTCCAGGCCGAACACGCCTTTGACCTTCTGCTCGTCGTCGGCAGCGGTCATGGTCAGGCGATACTTGACTTCGGCAAAGAAGTCGCTGTCGTTGCTCTTCTTGTCAAAAAGTTCGGGGGTGGGTGGCAGAGCAGACAAACAATTGATGTAGTTGTCACCGTTGTAGCCGATGTACTTGGCCTCGTCCCGGGCGATGCGGGTCGAAGCATCGGCCTAGGTGCTGTAGGAAGCGCGGTTGTTGAAATCACCATGCCATTCCACATTGAAGGCCAGGGCGGGGGTCGCCATGGCCACGGCGATAAAGATCGCCAGTACGAGTTTCATCTGTTTCACAGTCTTTCTCCTTCCATCTTTTACATCATTAAATAGAGGCCCTTCCTCCGGGTCCAATCCCGGAAAAAGAACCACCGCTTCAAACGCGGCGAGGGTGCCGGATCAAGAGATCCGCGAAACACCCAAAAACATCGGACAATGGAAGTAGCGACCGGAGGCGGTGCTCATAGCACCTCCGGTTCAACCGCCCACCGCAAACTAACGCTATATAAAAAAAATTACAACGAAATTATTACACACTAAAAATCACCAGGCCAGGCGCCCTGTACTAATAGTGCACTCACTCCTGAAAAATGATTCCGACAATATCGATAAAGCTGAGAAAAAGCAAATTCGAAATATCGATGAATAGGTAGCAACATATCGGAAAATCCAATAATTGACAGAATCAAAAAAAGGCGTTTCTGGGCCCGAAATGGCAAGCCAAACCAAAAACAATTTGGCTCTTTTGACCTTGATTTTACGTTGCGTCGTCGCATCGTTGCGTGAGGCTTATTTTCTGAATTCGGTTCGCCGGCGCTCTTCCAATCCGAACCTAAAATCCAAATCTGGTGTCACGCGACGACGCGACGAAAACCTTGTAAACCTGTCTCCGACAGAACCACTCGGAGAAGACGGCCGACAGTGCTAGCGGAAGATCAGTGCTAATCAGGTGAGAGTTTGTGTTTCTAAGGATATGGGATGGTCCGATATTTGCGAGGGAGGGGCCTTAAAATTATGCGTTTGTCAGTCCCGGCACGTTGGGGGGCGCGGCCCCCCACCTGGGTCTCACTAGCACGCAATAAAAGTCAGGCCCCAGGCTCGTCGCCTAAATTGGCGGGGGGAGCTGGGGCCTGAATTCAACCGACCTTCATTGCTTACTGAAAATTGCTTTTTGGATTAGAACTTATAGTTGATGTCGAATTGATACAAATCCACTTCTTCGTCGCTGCTTCTTTCATCGGATTCATAGAACAGGGCCGTTACAGCAGCCGACACGTTCTTGGTAAAACTGTAACCGCCTGATATTTTATGGCCCTTTACATCCACGCCACCAGCACCGTCACCAAAATCGGAATCTTTCAGGCCTTCAACAATCGAATCGGCACCGACAACGGCATAGGCATAGCCGAGCTTGAAAGCACCCATCTTCGCGCCGACGCCGAGCACCCAGCCCAGATCCTCGTCTTCTGGATCCAATCCGCCGCCTGCCTGGCTAACATCACCATCGGCACCGAAATTTTTCCAGATCTGTGCATAGGGGGACAGGGTCAACTTATCAAAAGAAAAATCTGCTTTGGCATACAGGTCACCGATTTGGAAATCGCTGTCTGGTTCCGGCAATTCCTTGGTGAACACCGAGTCGTAATGCTGGTAGCCGGCAGCGACGGTCAGCTTGACGTCACCGATCTTGTTCGCATACCCCGCTTGGCCGGCATACAGCATCGAGGTGTTGTCTTCACCATCTCTCAACTCCAGTCCGTAGGCGCCCGCGGTGGCGAAAAAGCCACTGTCGTGGGCAAATTGTCCGGTAAAACCGGTGGGGCGAAGATCGCCGTCCCAGATCAACCATGATGCGACGAAGGGATTTTTGTGTTGGCCCAGGGTGAAGGCAAAATCATCGATTTTGTGCTTCGCGTAGGCGTAATCAAGCAAAATGTCGCCGGTTTCAAAAACTTTCTCATTATCACCCCAGGTATCGTTGGTACTGGTGCCATCAGAGCCGCCCGTGGCCAGTCCGGCGCCAAGTTCCCAGTTTTCGGTCTTGTTTTTCCAGACACCGCCAAGCCGAAACCGGGTCCGCAATCGATCCCGAGCTGTGCCGCCGTCAACATCGATATCGCGATCACGATCGCGACGTTCATACCGAACCCGCAGATCGCCTTTAATATCGAGTTGGTCGATAAACTTGTTGGCCAGGGTGATTTTACTGTCGGCGCTCCCGGCTATTTTTTCTTCGACTTTGGCATCGATTTTTTTATCCATGTTCTCATTGACAGCCGATTCAAGCTGGTCTATGTGCTCCTGCTGTGACTGGACCTTTTGTTTGAGAGCCTCGAATTCCCTTTGAATTTGCTCCTGAGTGTAGTCTGCGGCGCAGACAACATTGGGGACCAAAAACAGCGTCATGAGCGCACCCATGGTAGCAGCCTTTTTCAATGTCTTTTTCATGTTTTCTCCCTGAGTGTTGCAATTAATAAAACAAAATAATTTTTGTGAATCACCTCCAACGTGTTTTTCACATCCTCCCTCCTTGGTTATTGAGTGGATCGCACAAACTTTTTTCAACGGCTAACTTTTAAGCGAACATTGCAAGGTTACTGTTAGAAGTTTTCTAGCGAATGGTTAGCTTTCGTTTTTTTCGTACAGCGTGGCTGCCGCAAACAGATGCGGAAATCCAATATCGATTGGCCGTGGACGTGACAATAAAACCGGAATGTTATATTTGTGTTTGAAATTTCTGTGAATTGTGTAAGCGAAAGAGCTTTTCTTGCAGGGATGGGTATTTCAGGAGGAAGGCTGGTGGAGACTGGAAAGCGTGGAGGAAGCAGAAAAAGCAACAGGGGCCCTTTGGGGGCCCCTGTTGTAAATCAGGTCAAGTCCGATTTAGAAAAGCAGTTGGGTCTGGAAACGGAAAGCATCAGCACGATCGCCGTCAGCAGCAAACCGATCGTTGATGGCGTAGTCGACCTTGAAGTTGATGTTGTGGCCTTTCAGGAAGTAGTTCAGGCCGATGGCGTAAGTATCCAACTCCCTATCAGTAGTATTGTTGTCCTGGTACAACCAGCGAAGCACCGGCTGGATGTAGGATCCTTCGTTGAAGGGGCAAGGCATCAGATAGCCAGCCTGGACCGAAGCGGTCTGACCCTCAAAGAAGCTACCAGTGGTGGTCTTGCCATAGTTGGGGCCGTCCCAGCCGTAGTAGGTGGCCGAGGCGACGATGCGGCCGTTGCCCAGGGGCTGTTCGAGGTGAGCGCCGACGTTCCAGGCCTTGCCGTCTTCGATGCCGGCGCCACCGTTACCGATGTAGTCGAAGCCAGCGCTCAAGGAGAGAACCTTGAGGGAACCGAGGCTGTTCATATTGTAGAACCAGCCGGGCTGGGCGTCGCCAAGGTTGATCATGACCATGCCGGTGGTGCGCAGGTGGTCATCGGGGTTGAGATCGGTGTCACCCTCGCCGTCGAAGAGGCCGACCCGGTAGTCAATGAGGCCGTCCAGCAGAATACCACGCACTTCAACACCGTCGTCCCGCCAGAAAGCGCGGTCAATGAAGGTAGGCACCTTGGTCACGTTGGTGTTGTAGTCGATGCCCAGCAACAGGGCGGCCGAAGCTTTGTTCTCTACCGAGAAGGGCACCAGAATGCGACCGAAGGAAACATTGAACTCGGGCATGATCTGCAGGTCGATGAACGCGTCATTCAAAATCAGGTCGTTATCAGAGGTCCCTTGTTTCCCTGAGTTGGGGACATCGGTATCGAAGAAGAACTTGACGTTCTTGTGTACCGAGCCCATGCCCAGGATACGGGCACGACGGAAGTAAAAGTCTTTGCTCCACTCATCATTGTCGCCCGCGTTGTCCTGGACGGCTTCGAACCACCCCTGGCCCAAAAAGCCAACCTGCATCCAGACGTCTTCCTTGACTTCCATTTTCGGGCTCCAGGCCAGGGCGGGGGCGGCCAGGGCCAGGGCGATAAAGATCGCCAAAACAATTTTCATCTGCTTCACGGTCTGTCTCCTTCATCTTAAAAAAATAAAAAATGTACATGCCGCCAAGGCGGCCAGGGCCAGACCCCAGTGGCCTGTCAATACCCCGTGTTTCTCACGACGCTGGTTGCTGCGGCCTGCATCTGCTGCCGCGCGTCATCTGCATAGATGGTGCATTCCGTCGAATGTAGGCTTGGCACAGAAGTTAACTGCGCAAAGCCACACAACCGACCGAATTCTATTCAACAACGGTGCCAAAAGTCAATTTTTTTTCAAGCCCTTGTTTAAGCCGATTCGTTTTTTTTGCCGAACGGAGATTGTACGGTCTATGACACACCCACTGTGGGTCTTTTACCACAGACAGGACTTTGCTTATGCACACCGAAGGACAAACGACCCTATAAAAATATAAATTGTTAGGTTGGGGTTAAAATATTACGGATGGGTCGAATTTTCTTTGCTGGTAGGTTTATAAAACGTAACTATTCAGCAAAAAAGTTCTTGACAGCCTTTTTCTGAAAAATAAGTAAAACAGCAATGCCTCCGATGGTTTTCCAAATGGGCATTGTCACG
>CAZKQY010000178.1:0-1689 GCA_964555005.1 uncultured Syntrophotalea sp.
TGGGGGCCGACCAGCACGGCCGAGTTGTAGAGCCGATCGCCTTCTCGCTCGTTGAAGCCTGAGACGATGTGGAATCCGTGCCGCCGGCAGAGGGAGACCAGGTGCCGCAGAAAGGCACTGTCTCCTGTCGCCTCGGATGATTGCCACGCCTGCTCGGCGGACCGAAAGTTGTAGCCCGAGTTACACAACTCGGGCAGGACGACCAGGTCTGCGCCGGAGGCCTGCGGCATGAGGCGCTCGATGGCCTGTAGGGTTGCGTCGAGGCCGGCCAGGGCTGGGGCAAACTGCACAAAACCGATCTTCATCGTTGCCTCCTCAAGATGTGCGATTGTAGGCCATTATACCCGAGGGCAAGCCGGATTACAATAGAGGCCGCCTATGCGCTAGGGCGATTGCATCTAAATTGGCGGGACCTTGCAAAAGTGAGCGAAGTGCGCTATCCTTCGGAAAAACAGGGAGGATGGCGATGGAGGAGCAACCCGGCCCAAGTATCGAGCGGTATTTCGCTGATTTGCAGGACCCTCGGGTCGAGCGGACCAGGCGGCATAAGCTCCTGGACATCGTTGTCTTGGCCATCTGTGGCGTGATTTGCGGCGCCGATGATTGGGTCTCCATTCAGGAGTTCGGCGAAGCAAAGCTGGAGTGGTTTCGGGGGTTTTTGGAGTTGCCGAATGGTATTCCATCTCATGATACCTTTGGCCGTGTCTTTAGCCGGTTGGACCCAGACCAGTTTCACACCTGCTTCACGAACTGGATCTTGTCTGTCAGTGAGGTGACCAAGGGGCAGGTGATCGCCATTGATGGCAAGACGTTGCGCCGCTCACACGACAAGACGCTGGGCAAAGGGGCGATTGTCATGGTCAGTGCCTGGGCAACAGCGAATCATCTTGTGCTGGGACAGGTGAAAGTCGATGACAAGTCCAACGAAATCAAGGCGGTTCCCGAGCTTCTGAGGGCGTTAGACATTTCCGGCTGCATCGTCACCACCGATGCCATGGGCTGCCAGAAAGAGATAGCATCGCTGGTTGTGGAAGGGAAGGGAGACTACGTCCTGGCCCTCAAAGACAATCATCCACTGCTCTCCGAGGATGTCCAACTGCTGTTTGATGACCTGGAAGACAGTCGGTTCAGGGCCTATGACTATGACATGGAACAGACTTCAGGCAAGGATCATGGACGGCTGGAAACCCGCTGGTGCTGGACGATCTCCGACCCGGCTGTGTTGCGTGGGCTGAGAGGCACCCAGGAATGGGACAAGCTCCGCTGTGTGGCGAAGGTGCGGGCCCGACGAACGGTTGACGACAAAGTAACGGTGGAAGACCGGTACTTCTTATCCAGTTTGGATGGCCGGGCTGAACAGTTGCTGATGGCGACGCGCAGCCACTGGCAGATCGAAAATAGCCTGCATTGGGTGTTGGACATCGCCTTCCGTGAGGATGAGAGCCGGGTGCGCAAGGATCATGGGGCTCAGAACCTAGCGACGTTGCGCCACATCGCCCTGAACTTGCTAAAACAGGAAACGACGACCAAGATCGGCATCAAGAACAAGCGGTTGAAGGCAGGCTGGAGCGAGCAGTACTTGCTACATGTCCTGGCCGGCCTCTTCCATTAAGATGCAATCGCCCTACCTATGCGCGGCCAATACTTGATAGCGGCCTGGTCTCGTGGTATAATTTGGATAGACTGGAT
>CAZKQY010000179.1:0-1783 GCA_964555005.1 uncultured Syntrophotalea sp.
AGATCAGCACGTTGGCGTCCACCGCCATACCAATGGTCAAAACGACACCTCCGATACCCGGCAGGGTCAGGGTCGCCTTGAACATGCTGAGCATGGCCATGACAAAGAGCACGTTGAGAACCAGCGCCAGGTTGGCAACCATCCCGGATAATTTGTAATAAAAGCCCATGGCCAACAGCACCAGCAACGCACCGATGATTACAGAGAAGACTCCGCGCTTGATGGAATCAAGACCAAGGGAGGGACCGACGGTACGATCTTCAAGAATCTCCACCGGTGCCGGCAAGGAACCGGCACGCAAAACAATAGCCAGATCGGTGGCTTCCTGTTCAGTAAAAGACCCGCTAACCTGAGCGCTGCCGCCGGAAATTCGTTCACGAATCACCGGTGCCGAATAGACCGTATCGTCAAGCACAATGGCCATGCGCTTGCCCACGTTGGCGGCCGTAATCTGATCGAAACGCTTGGCCCCGACAGCGTTGAAATCCATGGCTACATAAGGATCGTTAAAGCGCGGATCGATGCGCACCTGGGCATCAGACAACAGGTCACCGGTCATCACCGTTTTGTCCTTGACCACCAGCGGAATTTCGCTGACCGCTCCACTGTGGGGATCAACTCGGCGTTCGTAGAGAAGTTTAGTGCCAGACGGCAGGTTGCCCTGCACCGCCTGCTGAGGATCGACTTTTTCGTCAACCATCATAAATTCAAGGAGAGCGGTCTTGCCGAGCAAAGCGATAGCCCGCTCGGGGTCTTTGATTCCCGGCAGCTGAATCAGAATCCGACCGCCAGTCTGCAACTGCAAAGTAGGCTCGCTGACTCCGAACTCGTCTACTCGGTTTCGCAGGGTCTCCAAAGCCTGGCGCACCGCATAGTCCTTGATGCGGGTCACCTCTTTATCACTGAGGCGATAACTTTTTTCGATGTAGCCACCCTCGGTGGACAGAGTCATCGCTTCGAGATCAGGAAAATTCTCCGTCATCAGGCCATCGACCTGAGCGCCGGCCTGCTCGTCATAAACGGTCACGGTCAGACGCTGACCGTCACGACGATCTACCCTTTTAAAGATTACATCCTGTTCCCGTAGCAGTCCCTCAGATTGATCGACAATAGCGTCGAGTCGGCTTTCCACCGCCTTATCGGCATCGACCCCCAGCACCAGATGCATGCCGCCCTGCAGGTCGAGACCAAGATGGATCGGATCAAACGCCTTCTGCCACCAGGATGGCAGACTGCCGTTGAAAAAAGTCGGCGCCAGAGAAATCAGCGATAGCAGGAGGCAGCCGAGGACGATCCCGCCCCGCACCTTGATGCTTTTGGACATGGCAGCACTAGCTCCTTTAACAGATCGAATTATTGCTCTTTGGTGACCGAAGAAACGGAACCACGGGTAATCTTGACCTTAACCCCGGTGGCTATCTCCACTGTGAGGACGTCTTCCTGCAGAGCGGTTACCTTGCCGAAGATGCCGCCAACCGTAACAACCGCATCGCCAACCTTAAGGGCTTCGATCATTTCTTTTTGCATCTTGGCCTTCTTTTGTTGCGGCCGAATAAGCAAAAAGTAAAAAATGGCGAACATCAGCACCAGCATAATGACGCCCTGATAAGGGTTGCTGCCCTGCTGACCACCGGCCATACCGCCAAAAGCAAAAGCTTCGGATACCATGGAAAACCTCCTTGAAGTGTAGGTAAATAGAACTTTTTAGAGGGGCCTTAAAGACCCGTTTGCCTCAACTGTACGCCCACTTTAAGCTGCGGATTCCGGTTGACGGCGTCGATAA
>CAZKQY010000180.1:0-5290 GCA_964555005.1 uncultured Syntrophotalea sp.
GGGCCACTCCGGCGGCCAGTTCGCCCAGCGATGCCAAATGATTGGCCCGACTGGCCTCTTGTTCGAGCTGCCGCTGGCGAGTAACATCGCTCGACAGAGAAATAACATTCACCCGTTCGCCATCCCTGTTACAAACCGGAAAGGCCCGCACATGCCAGGACCAACCATCATCGGTCTTGGTAAAAGCCTGTTCCACTTGACCCGAGGCAAAACAGCGCTCAATGGGGCAGTCCTCCCCGGCTGCCGAGCAGCCGACCCACAAGGCGTTGCAATGGGTGCCGGGCAATTCAGTCACCGGCAAACCGAGCAGGCGAGCCGCCCCCCGATTGCTGCGCACCACAGTCAAATCAGGAAGATAGAGGGTTATGGCATCGGGGATATGATCAAGCAGCGCCTGGTATTCCTGGTAGAGACACTTAAATTTTTCGCTGTTCTCCTTAGCAAGTTTCTCCACGGCAAGGCGCTCAGTGACATCAACGGCGATACCTCTCATGCCAATGACCTGCCCATGCCGTACAATGGGTACGGCTGACACAACCACGGTCAATGGCGATGCTTCAGCGCTGGTCTGCAAAGTGTACTCCTCGTTCAGCAACAACTCGCCGGAAAACACCAATTGGCTATTGGCCACCGCCCGCTGCCGATCTTCGGGGCGAAGGACATCCATAACCAAGGGTTGCCGAGCCAGGTCATCATCGCTCCAGCCGAAAATCTGCAAGGCCATGCGGTTAGCAAATGTCACCTTACCCTGCAAGTCGGTTTCAAATACCGATTGCGGCAGCAAGTCGGCCAGTTCCCGAAAACGTTCCTCACTCTGCCGCAAAGCTTCTTCATCCGCCTTACGCCGTGAAATATCCCGAAAAGCAGCCAGCACAGTGCGGGAATCTCCATCGGACAGCAGGGACAGGGACAGTTCAACGACAATTTCCCTGCCATCAGCGCGCAGAGCCGGCAATTCCAAAGGGAAGCCAAAGACCCGGCTACTTACGCCACCGGAGAAATAGTCCTTCAACGCCTCCCGGTGCCGATCCTGATACCTCTTGGGCAACAGACAATCGAGGGACTGACCGAGCATCTGGTCCCGGCGATAACCGAACAAGCGCTCAGCCGCCGGATTGAAAAGCACCACCAAGCCCTGTTCGTCAATAGCTACCAGAGCATCGCTGATGGCCGCGGCAGCCGCTTTGAAGCGTTCTTCACTGCCTTGAAGCGCTTGCTGTACCTGCTTCTGCCGCCGCACCTGCGGCAACAAAAACAGGATGAGCAGAGCTTGTAGCAACAGGAAAAGAAGCAAGTAAAACTCCGTCTGCGCCATTCCACCCAGCCCTGCGGCCAAAACCTCGGCACCATCACCCTTATAGACCCAGACCGTCAAGAAACCACACAACAGCAGCAACCCAATACCCAAAAAACCGATTCTTCTCATCTGCTGCTGCCCCGCCCTTCCGGCTGATCCGACTGCCGGTCATGGGCAACGGCCGGCAAATCAACCACCACTCGGGTATATTGCCCCTGCTCGCTGAAAATTCGAAGCTCACCACCGTGGTCCTTGATAATCCCGTGGCTGATACTCAGACCAAGGCCGGTACCGGCGCCACTCGGCTTGGTAGAATAAAAAGGGTCCATAACCTTGGGCAAGATTTCCGAAGCAATGCCAACACCCTTGTCAAAAAAGGACAACCGAACAAACACCCCCTCGGGGAAAAAACAAACCTCTGATTCAATGTGAAATATTTTTTCTTGATTCGCAGTGGGGTATTTCTGATTCAGAGCGTAACGAGCATTGCTGATGAGATTAAGCACCACCTGCTGAACCTGCTGCAGATGAGCGAGCACCAGTGGCAAATCAGGAGTCATATCGACCAGCAACTTGATACCGTCCCTGCTGAGCTGTGACTTGGTCAGGGCCAAAGAAGCTGCCAGAATATCTTCGATGGACACGGGATTTTTCAACTCAGGCCGGGCCTTGGCAAAGTCCAACAGGTTCTTAACGATATTGGCGACTCGCTCCCCTTCATCGATAATTTCTCGTACAATCTTCTGATTCACCGCGTCGTCTGCAAATTGATCGGCCAGAATCTGAGCATAGTTGATGATACCGTTAATGGGGTTGTTGATCTCATGGGCCACCCCGGCAGCCAATTCGCCAAGCGAGGCCAACTGGCCAGCCCGACCAGCCTCTTCCCGTAACTGAATCTGCAGGGTGATATCACTGGCCATCTTGATCACACTGACGACCTGACCATGACGATTGGAAACCGGAAAGGCCCGCACCCCCCAGGTGCGCTCATCATCGGTTCTGATGACCCCCTTTTCCACCTGACAACTGCTAAAACATTTGTGCACCGGGCAATCGACGCCACGGGCGGTGCACGCGGGCCACAAAGCACTGCAGTGGTGATTCGCCAAATCCTCCGGATTGCGGTTCAACAGTTTAGCGGTACTTAAGTTAGACCAGACCACCTGCATTGACGGATCAAGCAAGGCCAGGGAATCAGGAATATTGTCCAGCAAGGCACGAAATTCCTGCGACATCTCGCGGTTCTCCCGTTCACTTTCTTTAAGAGCCTCTTCAGCCTCGCGCCGATCTCGGCGCATGGCCGCTTCGCGCATCTCACGCTCGATGGCAGGTCCCAATCGCGCCAGATTATCCTTCATCACATAATCATGAGCGCCGGCTTTCATCGCCGAGACCGCGACTTCTTCACCAATAGCACCGGAAACGATGATAAAGGGAAAATCCAAGGCTTTTTTTTGCAGCATGAAAAGTACGTCGATGGCAGTGAAGGAGGGCAGCGAATAATCGGAAATCACCACATCCCAGCTCTCTTCGCTCAAAGCCTGATTCAAGGCCGGTGCCGTATCGACCCAACGGCAATGAAGTCGATAGCCCCCCCGACACAGATGTCGCTTTAACAGCAACACATCATCTTCGCAATCTTCGACGATCAATACATTCAAAAGCCTGCTCATCGATACCGCTCCTTGAGGAAAACCGTCTGTGCCATATATCACACTCTTATCGGCCCTTGCCAGCCGAGCCTTTAGATGCATGTCAAAAGCTAAACAATATCAGATATTTTCCTTCGAAGCGAAGGCCTGCCGACACAACATTTTTCGCTAAAACCAAATTCGGCAGACGGCTTTTTGCTCCAGGCCCCTATCCGTCGAACCGACCACAATACTCTTTGTAGTAATTGATCAAACCGTTGGTCGAAGCATCGTGACCATTCACCCTTTTCGAGTCCTCAAGTTCCGGCAGAATCGTTTTCGCCAGCTGCTTGCCCAATTCCACCCCCCATTGATCGAAGGAATTGATATCCCAGATGGCCCCCTGGACAAAAATCTTGTGTTCATAAAGAGCAATCAGGGAGCCAAGGGTTCGCGGGGTCAACTTACGGTACAAAAATGTGTTGCTCGGTCGATTTCCGGGAAACAGCCGATGGGGCAACTGTCGCTCAATATCGCCCGCTTCAAGACCGGCGGCCTGCATCTCTTTTCGGGCCTCCCCTTCGCTACGACCCTTCATTAAAGCCTCCGGCTGAGCAAAGAAGTTGGAGAGCAGAATCGCATGATGCCGGCCCAGAGGGTTATGATTTTCCACCGCCGCCAAAAAATCTGCCGGGACCAGATGCGTTCCCTGATGAATAAGTTGATAAAAGGCATGCTGCCCGTTGGTGCCCGGCTCGCCCCAGACAATCGGACCGGTGGACCATTGCACCGGTTGGCCGTTACAGCGCACCCCTTTGCCGTTACTCTCCATATCTCCCTGTTGCAGATAAGCGGGAAACCGGTGCAGATATTGATCGTAGGGAAAAACGGCGTGGCTTTCAGCGCCAAAAAAATTGGCATACCAAACACCCAGCAGCCCCATGATGACCGGAATGTTGTTTTCCAATGGCTCCTGGCGAAAATGCTCATCCACCCTATGGGCTCCCGCCAGCAGTTCTTCAAACTGGTCCATGCCGACATAGAGGGCGATAGACAGGCCGATGGCCGACCATAGGGAATAACGCCCGCCGACCCAGTCCCAAAACTCGAACATATTTTGCGGGTCGATGCCGAACTGACGCACCCGCTCGAGGTGACTGGACAGAGCGACAAAGTGTTTGGCAACGGCCTGTTCATCTCCGGCGGCGCGCAGCAACCAATCGCGGGCCGAATGGGCATTCGTCAAGGTCTCCTGAGTGGAAAAGGTTTTTGAGGCGATGAGAAACAAGGTCGTTTCAGGGTTGAGGTCTTTAAGGGTTTCTGTCAGATGGGAAGCATCTATATTGGAGATAAAATGAACCCGCAGCCCCTTTTGAGCATAGGGTTTGAGGGCCTCGGTGACCATCAGCGGACCGAGATCCGAACCGCCGATACCGATGTTAACCACATCGCGCACCGGCAGACCGCTATAACCGAGCCAGGCGCCACTATGCACCTGCGCGCAAAAGTGCCTCATCTGCTGCAGGACCCGTCGCACCTGAGGCATGACATCCTGCCCGGCGACGGACATCGACCGAGAGGAGCGATTGCGCAACGCAACATGCATAACCGATCTATTCTCGGTGCAATTGATCGGCTGCCCGGAAAACATGGCCGAGCGCTTTTCTTCCAGGCCCGCCTCCCGGGCCAGGGCAAAGAGCAACGGCAAGGTCTGGCCGGTAATACGGTTTTTTGAGAAATCGAACAGGATATCGTCCAGCGACAAAGAAAAACGCTCGAAACGATCGGGCTGGGCCTCAAACAGATGACGCATCTGCAACAGGGAAACTTCCTGCCAGTGTTTCTGTAGTGCCCCCCAAGACTTGGTCTGATTCAGCAACGGCCTACCTCCTTTAAATAAAGGCTGCGAAAGGAAATTTAATAGCGGGCTATTTAAATAATTGCTAGCCCGGCTCTTGTCAACTTTGGCGGCAAAACCACTGTCATCCCAACGCCAAGTTAATCGCCATCATCACGCCGCAAAACGAGGGCAAACCTTGTCCGGTTTCAGCAATAATGATAAAGCCGATTTTCAGCGTCTACCTGAAAACCGGCTTTAAATATTTCTGCCATCATAATTTATCAAACCCTGGCTGAAGTTACGAATCAGAAGACTGCTTTGCCTCATCTTCGACCAGACTCCAGGCCTCGGCCACCAAGGCCTCGGCCAGTTCTTCCTGCGCCACTTTGCGCACGACCTCGCCACGGCGAAACAACAGGCCCTGGCCCTGGCCGCCGGCGATTCCAACATCCGCTTCCCGGGCTTCGCCCGGGCCATTAACCACACAACCCATCACCGCCACCACAATTTTTTTCGGCA
>CAZKQY010000181.1:0-7579 GCA_964555005.1 uncultured Syntrophotalea sp.
CCGAACAACGCAGCGGAAAGTTCGCCCGATTGCGGGAACTGGTCGAAGAGATCGCCTCGCGCCAGGAAAAGGTACTAATCTTTACCCAGTTTCGAGAAATGACCGCACCGATCGCCGACTTTCTGGCCTCTCTTTTCGGCCGCCCGGGCCTGGTGCTACATGGCGGCACCGCCGTGGCCAAACGGATGAAATTAGTGAATCATTTCCAACATGAAGATGGCCCGCCCTTCTTCGTCCTCTCCCTTAAGGCCGGAGGTTCCGGGCTCAATCTCACCGCCGCCAGCCATGTCATCCATTTCGATCGCTGGTGGAATCCGGCGGTGGAGAATCAAGCGACCGACCGCGCCTTTCGCATCGGCCAGCAAAAAAATGTCATGGTGCATAAGTTCGTCTGTAAAGGAACGGTGGAAGAGAAAATCGATACCTTGCTCGCGGCCAAATCCGATCTGGCAAACGAGTTGCTGAAAGGGGCAGAAACCCTGTTGACCGAAATGAATGACGAGGCCTTGTTGCAATTGGTGGCCCTCGATTTGGAAAAAGCGGAAATCTAACCCCGCCGTTGCTGAAAATTACGCGGAAGGATAGCTGGCATGAGAGATTACGGATGGCCTGCCTATGTAACGGTGGCCGAGCGGCGGGCCAAAGCGGCCAGAGCGCTGAAAAAGCTGGAAAAGAAGGGGCTCAAGGTGCAACCGGTCAAACTTGCCGGGCGCAAGATCGCCGCCTCCTTCTGGGGTAAGGGGTGGTGCGAGCACATGGAGTCGTTCAGCGATTATGCCAACCGTCTCCCCCGTGGTCGCACCTACGTCAGAAACGGGTCGGTCTGTCATCTGGAAATCGACAGCGGGCAGATCAAAGCCGTGGTCAGCGGCTCGGAGTTGTACAACGTCGTCATCACTATCACCCCGCTGGCGAAAACCAAATGGGCGGCCGTCAAGCGGGCCTGCACCGGGCGCATCGGCTCGCTCATCGATCTGCTGCGCGGCAAGCTGGATCGTGGCGTTATGGAGATCGTTTCGGACCGTCAAAACGGGCTCTTCCCGCGCCCCGGCGAGATTAAATTCGCTTGCGACTGTCCGGACTGGGCCGGGATGTGTAAACATGTGGCGGCGGTACTTTACGGGGTTGGCGCCCGCCTGGACCATTCTCCGGAAATGCTTTTTCTGCTACGCGGGGTGAATCACGAAGAGCTGGTAGATGTCTCCGCCGCGCTGACGGATGCAGCCAAGGCAGGGACCTCCCGGCGCAGAATTGCCGCCTCAGGGGTGGCCGATGTGTTCGGCATCGATCTGGCCGAACCGGTAAGCGCACGCCCGGAACCGTCCGGCACGACCCCCAAAAAAGTAGCGGCACGCAAAAAATCCACCCGGAGAGAGCCCCTTCCCGATCCCCTTACCGGTACCGCCATCTCGGCCTGGCGGTCCTCCCTTGGAGAGACCCAGGCGACCTTCGCCGCCCGCATCGGAGTCACCTCCGCCAGTATCTCGCAATGGGAGAACAAAGGTCGGCTCACTATCGGCATGCGGCAGAGCACCTTGGCGGCAGTGCGCAAGGCCTGGACGCAGGCCCATTAATGATCTATAAAGCTTATCTGGAGATGGATGGAATATAGGAACTGCCATCGTCTTTAAGTTGGGATGCAAAGTTTGAAGGGTGCCGACTTGGCTTTATTGGACCCCGGGAATGCCTCTGCATGCGATGGTCACGCCCCTCCGATCCAGGGTTCATATCAACCGGACCAAACTCCTCCGGCAAACGTCCCCTTCAGCACTCCGGCAGGTTCGGCCCACGGGCCATCACGCGGCAATGGGGAAACCGGAAATTTCATCAGGGGCTAGAGCCACAGAAGATCGAGGTGGTGGAGAACCACATCGCAGTAGACAGCAACTGCCCCGAATGCGAGAGCCTAGCCGGGATCGGCATGGCAGGTTCGGCACGGTAAGAGAGTTTCAGGACATCAAAAGGCGGCTACCCAGGGATGGGCAGCCGCCTATTAAATGTCGGCAATGTAGGTGGTGGATATAGCCTGCTGACCCAGAACAGCGGCCAGCCCCCATCTCTGAAACCGACAACCAGAATTCAACGCGACTTGCAACGTTACAGTCTGACAACCCGATTGCGGCCTTGCTCCTTGGCCAGATACATGGCCTCGTCGACTGTCTTGAAGAGGTCAGCGATCGAACAGCTACCGTCCTTAACGACGGTAAACCCGATACTCACCGTGAACCTGATAAGCGCTCCATCATCACCGTTCAATTCGGCCCGACTGATATGGGCACGCAATCGCTCGGCAACGACTTCCGCCTGCGCCAAGTCTGTTTCCGGTAGCAGGGCAACAAATTCTTCCCCGCCCCAGCGGCCAAACAGATCAGAGTCCCGCAATACACCAAAAGATTCTGCGACCAGATGCTTTAACACCCTATCCCCTGCATCGTGCCCATAGGTATCATTGATCTTTTTAAAGTAATCGATATCCATCATGAGGAGGGCAAAGGGATGGTCATATCTTTGCGACCTGGCCACCTCCTTTTTCAGTAACTGCAGAAACAATCTTCGATTCTTTGCCCCGGTAAGCGGATCGGTAGTAGCGAGTTTCTCCAGTTCTTTTTCCAAATTTTTGCGGTTGGTTATGTCTTCCGCAATAGCGATGGTCCCGGTAAACTTACCTGACACGTCAAGAAACTTGGAAAAGGAAACATGGAAATACTTTTCTTGGAGATTCACATATTTATCATAGCTTGATTCTGACTCGTTGCTCTGGAGAAATTCCCTGTATTTATCTGATAACCAGGGAAATTCTTTCTCCAAATACAATATTTCTTTCTTTTCTCCGTAGTATTTATCGCCGGGAAATTTTCCTGAGTAAAAAACAGTTGAAGCAATATGGTTCATATTTTCTATTATGCCGTCTTTATCTACTAAAAAGACTGGAATAGTTAAACTTTCAAACATGGTGAGATATTTGTTTTTTTCGTTGGTCATTTGACGGTTTCGATTCTGCATATCCTTAATCACCTGATCCTGATCCCCAGGTTCCCATGTTTTACAGAAACCGATCTCAACCCGGTCAAAATACCTATTTATTAAGTTTCTATAAGTTTTTCTCTCTAGCTTATCAAAATTTGATTCTTCTATTAAGTCCTGATATGATTGGCGATAATATTTCATCAAACCAAGAAACATCTCCAGAGTAACGCCTCTCTCTTTGTGTCTATGGGCTTGAAGAATGCCATATTGAGCGGCTGGATCATCTACATAATCGTCGTCCGGTTTCAGTTCAAAATCATCACCCCTTGTTTCAATTGCCTCAATGAATGCCTTAGACAATCCTGCTATCGAGAGCCGCCAAGCCTCTTTCAGCGATGAAGTGTACTTTGTATAATCTTGCCTCTGGGCATAAGACAAAATCTTTCCCATGATCAATTCTTCATTGTCGCTGATATATCTAACTAGACTTGCAAACATTTGGTTCCAATCTAAGAAATAATCATTGATATTCTGATGGTCTTTAATTTTATGGTATTTTCTATTCTTTATCAAATCGTTTCTTAGCCATCAGCATCTATTCTTTCCGGCTCTGTGCCACAAATATATCCGTGCTGAAGCGACAACACCATCGCCATGAATACAACCTCCGGGACTTAGTCCTATTTCGCTAAGGAACAATAGCTCTGCCCCGCGCTGTTCCCGAAAGATCAATAACGCCGTCAGCGCCGCCAAGCCATCAGCCGAGGGAACAGAACTTTGACGCGAAGAGTGAGGCGATGGCGCTTGTAGAGGTCGCCGTGAACTTGTGCCCTTAGCAAAAATCCACGGGTAGGTTGTTGCTGCACAAAGTGGTATGATCGACCCTTACAGAAACTACCAACCTAAACACAGGGCAAAGCCCCTATTTAGTGTCCATCCGGAAACTATGGATGGGCACAGCGCAGTTTTCATATGGGAAACGAGCAATTTTCCCCAAGGTCAAGGAAATCAAGCCCTTGCACGGAGGCGTAGTTGTTTACGCCGCACACGCAAGGGTGCGGATTGACGGCGAGATTGGGGGAAAGGGCCGTTTCCGGATGAAAACTATTTAAGCCTCCGTGAGGATCATGAACACAACCGGTTATTGGATGTATGCGACCATTGCCAACCAGGTCCTTGCCGCCTTAGCCAGGGGCGAAGACAGCATCGAGATTTCCGTCGACCTGAACCTCTCCAGCCGCAGTTTCGCTCTTTATGACGAAGAGCTTATTTTGGATGCAGACAACCGGCTGGGCTTAGAGGATCTGCAGCAGATTGCAGGCAAAGCGAACCGGATCTTCTACCTAGAGAACGGCCGCCTCGAGGTATTGGAGGTCAGAGGCGAGGGTTATTACAAGCTCGTGCCCACGGACCAGGCGCCGCTGCTGGAAATCAGCGGAGTAAAAATGCACATCTCCAAGGGGATCAATCCCTTTGAGAGTGCCGGACAGATGGCCGCGCAAGTGGTGCGTAAAGGGGCCCGGGTCCTCGATACCTGCAGCGGCCTCGGCTATGCGGCCTCGGCGGCGCTGAACCTCGGAGCACGGGAAGTCTTCTCCGTGGAAAAGAGCGCCATAGTCATGGCCTTGCGCAAAAAAAACCCTTGGTCACAGCGAATCTATGGCCCGAGCATCCAGCTGATTCATGCCGACATCGACGCCTACATTCGGGAACTTGCGAGTGAATCTTTTGATTCGGTTATCCACGATCCGCCCCGCTTCTCCCTCGCCGGGGAGCTTTACGGCGAGCAGTTCTACCGGGAAATTTATCGAGTGCTGAAGCGACGGGGGGCACTGTTTCACTATACGGGCAACTCCCAGTTGCTCAAGCGCGGCTCCAGCTTTATGGACAATGCCGTACGACGGCTCAAGGCGGCGGGTTTCAGCAAAGTGAACAAAATTCCCGAGCTCATGGGCGTCACGGCCTATAAGTAGCGGCCTGAGTTTGATCCCAGGCTCTACCGATCTGTCGAGTGCCAGCAACGCAACGGTTGAATAAAAAACGGCTTCCCTCAGGAAGCCGTCGGTTTTTGTGCTTTGGCATAAAATAATTAGATGTTATAAATATAGTTGGCTCCTCGCTAAGCAAACTCCCCATTTCCGCACCGGAGAGAGAAATGTCAGAAACGCCAAGCCACTGCTGCCTGCAAGATAATTTTGGGTTTTCCACCTTTCGGCCAGGCCAGGAAGCGGTCATTAACTGCCTGCTGGCCGGACGTTCGTCTCTGGCAATCTTTCCAACGGGGGGCGGCAAGAGCTTGTGCTACCAGTTGCCCGGCTTGCTGTTGGACGGCCTGACTCTGGTCATTTCCCCCCTGATTGCCCTGATGAAAGATCAGGTCGATGCCCTACGCAAACGGGGCATCATGGCCGCCCGACTCGACTCCAGCATCGGCCCCGCCGAGGCGCAAAGCATCTATCGGCAATTGGCCGACGGTAGCTTTAAGCTCCTGTATATTGCCCCTGAGCGGTTGGCTAACGAGCGTTTTTTAAAACGCCTGCAAGGGCGTTCCATCGCCTTGTTGGCCATCGACGAAGCCCATTGTATCTCCGAGTGGGGTCACAACTTTCGCCCTGAATATATGAAGATCGCCTGGCTGGCCCAAGAGCTGAAGGTCGGCAGGGTGCTGGCCCTCACCGCTACCGCCACCCCGGCGGTCGCCGCCGATATCCGCCGTGCCTTCAACATTGCCGAAGAAGACCAGATCCGCACCAGCTTTCATCGGCCCAACCTGCACCTCGTCGTTACCCCTTGCCCCGCCCCGCAACGGCGCCATCAACTGCTACAGCGTCTGCGGGAACGGCCCTCCGAACCGGGTATCGTCTATGTTACCTTGCAAAAAACCGCCGAACAAGTCGCCAATTTTCTATGCGCAGAAGGGGTCACTGCCCGGGCTTATCATGCAGGGATGAAAACCGAGGAGCGCACCACCGTACAAGATGCTTTCATGTCCGGCGAATTGCAGCTGGTGGTTGCCACCATCGCCTTCGGCATGGGCATCGATAAGGCCGACATCCGGGCCATCTATCATTATAACCTGCCCAAAACCCTGGAAAACTACATGCAGGAGATAGGCCGTGCCGGTCGTGACGGCCAGGACGCCCACTGCGAAATTTTTGCCTGCGCCGACGACCTGACGGTGCTGGCCAACTTTAGTTACGGCGATACTCCCATCCCCGAAGCCCTCGCCGACCTGGTGGAAAACCTGCTAAACCAGGGAGAAGTCTTTAACGTTTCCCTCTTTGAACTCTCCGGGCTTTACGATATCCGCCCCCTGGTAATTGCCACCGTCTTCACTTATCTGGAGATGCATGACGTGTTGCGTGCCACCGGACCCTTTTACGACAGCTACAAGGTCCAATTGAAGCGGCCCCTTGAGGATATTTGTGCAGACTTCGATCCCGAGCGCGCCACCTTCTTGCGGGATCTGATGGCCACCACAAAACCGGGACGGGTGTGGGCTTACCTCCATCCTGACCAAAGTGCCACCGCCCTGGGTCAACCCCGCGGTCGAATCACGGCCGCCATCGGCTATTTGGAGGAAAAGGGCGAGCTTACCACTCAAGTCACCGGGCTGCGCCACGGCTACCGGATCCACCAGCCGTGCGCTGATCGCCCAAAACTCATCGCCGACCTGCAGAAAACCTTTGCCCAGAAAGAACAGCAGAATATAACCCGCTTGCGAGGGGTGCTGGCTTATGCAGAGCAAAACAGCTGTCTGACCCGCCAACTACTCGATTACTTCGGTGAGAAGAGCGATGCCAACTGCAATGACTGCAGCCGCTGCCAAAGGGGAGAAGGACAACCCCTGCCGCGCACAGCTCCCCTCGAAACCGGTGCCGCAGAAGCTGAAATTGCTCATCGACTTCGGGCCGAAAACCATGCTTTCCTGAACCATCCTCGCCAACTGGCCCGTTTTCTTTGCGGCATCACCAGCCCCGCCGTCACCCGAGCCAGGCTGACCGGACACCCGGATTTCGGTGCGCTGGGAACATTTCCGTTTCGGAAAGTTTTAGAAATGCTATCAACCTGAACCTGTATCGCCAACGATCATTAAGAAAAAAACCTCGGTAAACGAGCCGGGGGTTTTTGTGCTCCGCTATAAATCTGTTTCCGGGTTTACCACCCTTGCATATTCAATTTATCCCGCAATTTGACAACTTCGTAGTCTGGTCTTCTCGCCCTGCATGACTCTCTGTCATGGGAAATGTTTGCCTTTCTAGCCCGTCCTCTTTGGCGATTTGATGGTGTTTTTTGAAGCTTAGCTCATTCGTCTGAACCAGACCGCCGGAATCCGCAGTATGGTTTTTAACATAACTTTTACGCTGTCTTGAACGATGCAACAGCTTGATATTAATATGATATTCAGAATATGCAGCCACTATCGTAGGACCGCCTCATCAACTCCTTGGGACATCAGGGGCTTTGCGATTATTTTCGGACCGATGTTTGAATCCGTTTGTCATCTTATTAATCTTGATGGGTTTGCAAAAACCTGCAAACGATGTAACATCTCGAAATAATTGAATATTACCGTATTTTTCGCTTTGCTCCGTGCGTGACTTGTGGCAAG